>SLKG01000055.1 GCA_007134735.1 Kiritimatiellia bacterium | reverse complement strand
TGCAGGACATTCGTTTTGATGAACCGAGAACGGTGGGAAAGAAGAAATACGATGATCGGGAATTCTGTGAATCATTACGGCAACAGGTTGAGTCCGGGAAACGTTTATCACTGAACCAGGTCAAATATCTCGACCGGCTGATGCAGAAATATTCAGATCAAATAGAGGGGTTTGATCAGCTGGCGGAAACGCTGGGAATGGTAAGGGAGGAACAGCCGGAGACCGAAACGATCGAGGCCTTATTGAAAGCCTTGCGGGAGGTCAAGGAGTGGAATCCGCCTGTAAAGAAGGGCCGGCGAGAGTGGGATGATCGCAAGTTTTTCGAGTCTTTGGCCGATCAGTATGAGGGGAAGAAGAGTTTGTCGCCGAAACAGGCAGCGGCGCTTAAGAAGATGGCGACACGGTATCGGGATCAGATTCCGGATTACAAATCGTTATCCCAACGGCTGGGTTTGCCGGAGCCGCGTGGCGGGAAGGCGCCCGGAAAGCGCAAAGAGAAAGATGAACAATGAATGCCCGGTTGATTCGGGTATCAGAAGATCCCCGTGTTCGGGATTTCCTGCAGTATCTGGAGGCCGAACGGGATGCGTCGCGGCATACCCGTTACCATTACCTGATAGATCTGGCTCAATTTGCGCTGTCCCGTTGGCCGGATCGTGACAAGCCGCCGTATCCATGGGATGAGGTGGATCGTTACGCGGCTCGACAATTCCTGGTTGGATTCCAAAAGGCTGGTTGCGCGCCTTCCACCAGTGGACGAAAGATGTCCAGCTTGCGTTCCTTCTACCGCTTCCTGGTTCGCGAAGAGCACGTGCCGGTGAATCCTTTCAGCGGTTTGCCGCAACCCAGGCGGAGCCGGAAACTGCCCCATATTCTTACGGTCAAGGATGTGGAACGGTTGTTGAGCATACCGTCCCGGTTGTGGGGAAAACAAAAGCCATCGCGCAACACCCGGGTGCAACAGTGGAAACAATACGTCGCGGCCCGGGATCAGGCGATTTTCGAGCTCTTATACAGTACCGGAATGCGCATCGGTGAATTAACCGGGATTCGGGAAGCGGATATCGATTATGTGTCGGGTGTCGTAAAGGTGGCGGGCAAGGGAAAGAAGGAAAGATTATGCATGCTAGGCGGACCCGCCTCACAGGCGATACGGCGGTCCCTGGAGTTGAGGGATCGGTATGCGGTCGCATTGGGGATAACGGGGAAAATTCCGTTTGTATTTATGAATCGAAATGGAGGTAAATTGACCCCGCGGTCCATAGAGCGGCTGCTGAAAAAGTACCTGGTGGAAGCCGGTCTTCCCGTGGAATATTCTCCGCATACGCTGCGGCACAGTTTCGCGACGCATATGCTTGATGCCGGCGCCGATTTGAGAAGCGTGCAGGAAATGTTGGGACACGCCAGTCTGTCCACCACGCAGATTTATACCCATGTATCTATCGAACGTCTTAAAGAGGTTTACGAACAGGCGCATCCCCGGGCGTGAGAGAAGAATGAGCGGGTGGAGTAATGCATTGATGAAGCAGGGCCATATACCTAGAATGACCGGACATATGAATCCAATACTCCAATTCTCAAGTATTCCAATACCCTTTGTTTTCTGCTCATGATCTGGATCCTGTACAATGTTCTTTTCGCGATGGCGTTTGTTCTCTTGCTGCCGAGGTTTTTCCTGCGCATGTGGCGGCGCGGCGGCTATCGCCGTCATTTCCTGCAACGGCTGGGCTTGTATTCAAAAGAAGTACAGGGCGCGCTCGGTCCCCCCGGGCGCATCTGGATACATGCCGTGAGCGTGGGCGAAATGTACGTGGCCCTGGGCCTGGTCCGGGAAATTCGCGAGAGGGACGCAAACGCCCGTTTTGTAATTACGACCACGACTTCGACGGGATACGGTATTGGACGCGAGCGCGTGTCTGTCGATGATGTGCTCCTGTATTTCCCCGTCGATTTTCCGATGGTCATACGCCGGGTGCTCAAGAAGATCCGGCCGAGGATGCTGATTCTCGTGGAATGCGAATTCTGGCCAAACCTGATCCGCCGGGCGGGGCGGCAGGGCATTCCGGTTGTGCTGGTCAATGGGCGGATATCGGATCGGTCCTACCGGGGATACCGCAAGCTGAAGGCGTTCACCAAGCGGTTGTTTCCCGGGATCAACCTCTTTTGTGTGCAGAGCAAGACCGACGGGGACCGCCTGGTGGAGCTGGGTGCTCCGGAAGATCGAATTCGCATCATGGGCAGTGCGAAATACGAAGTAGCCGAACGCAATCCGGAGGGGGAACGTACGGCGCGCGAGGTGATGCGGGCCGCCGGGATGGAGGATCGTCACATCGTTCTGCTCGGCGGTTCCACATGGCCGGGAGAAGAAGCGGCGTTGCTGGATATATACGGTGAACTCAAATCCCGCTTCCCGGACCTGGCCCTTGTCCTGGTGCCGCGCCATGTTGAGCGATCCGAAGAGGTCATAGGGCACATTGAATCGCGGAACCTGCCGTATGCGCGTCGGAGTGAAATGTTGTCGGAAAGGCGGAGCGCACGGCCCGCCATGAACGAGGGGATATCCGAAGAGGGCACCATCCACGCGCCGCCCATCCTATTGGTTGATACGACCGGCGAGTTGATGCACTTCTATTCCTGTGCCTCGATCATATTTGTCGGCAAGAGCCTGACCCAGCACGGCGGTCAGAACATCATCGAGCCCGCCCTATATGCCCGGCCGATCATTGTCGGTCCCAATATGGAGAATTTCCCCGTGGTCATGAAGGATTTTCTGAAGGCCAACGCACTTTTCCAGGTGCACGATACGGAAGAGATGAAAGAAACCGTTATCCGGCTTATGAACGGGTCCGACTTGCGCGAAACGTACGGCGAGCGGGCCGCCCGCCTGGTTCGCGAAAAAGCCGGCGCCGTGCGCAAGACCGTGGATGAGTTGATGCGGGTTACGTGATGCGGGATACGTGATGCGGCGTCGAGGTCAATCCTCTATCTCCTCCAACAACCTTTTTGCGTGTTCGCTGTCGGGTTCGGCTTCAAGCCAGGCTTCGAGGTAGGCGCGGGTATCGCGGCGGATTTGTTCGCCGTAACGATCCCCGTGGGTTTCAATTCGGGCCCGTGCCGCGGCGTACGGCGGATACAGCTCCAGAAAAGCCATGACCAGAACCCCCGCCATGGCCAGGAGGCCGAATCCGGTTTGGAGAAGGGGAGCTGTCCGGTGCCGGCCGCGTCGAATGTGCCGCCATTGCGCATCCACGAAATAGATCAGGTAATGAACGGTAACCGCGGTAAAGAGAAGTCCCATAACCTGCAATATTCCGATGGTCAGCCCCCAGTTCCATCGCCATTCCAGAACGGCTCCCGTTTGGTGAGAGAGATCAAGATTAAGCAACAGCCACATCCTGATCATGAGCGTGCCGACGGTGCCCGAAAAAACGGCCCCGGCCAAGTACCATGACGCATCCGCATCCAGTTGTTTGTGCGCCCGGATGAGTACCGAGCAATAAAGAAGGGCGCCGAAGATGGCCGCATATGCCGGAAATGAAAAAGGTGGCTCAGCGATCATTGTTCGTCCCTGTTCAATACACATCTTTCCGATGACCGATACGGAGAATCAGGACGTCCTGGTCCAGGATCGCAAAAATGACGCGGTACTCACCAATGCGCAGTTTTCGGAGTCCGGCATATTCCCCTTTGAGCATCGGACGCGCGTTTGGCTTTTTGGTCAGCGCATGTTCAATCCGATTCAGAACGCGACGTGCTTCGGCTTTGCTTAATCGGCCGAGGTCTTTTTTGACGGAGGCCTTATAGAGAAGATCATAAGCCAAGGGACGACCTTAATTCCTTCCCGCTGATAATCTCGTCGGATGGATCACGTAATCGGTCCAAAGCGATCTGAAGATCGGCGTAATCGTCAAGATAGGCCTCAACGGCTTTCTGGATGATAAAGGATTTGGGCCGCTCGGCTTCCTTGGCCGCGATCTCGATCTTTCGGGCCAGCGGATCCGGGATCCGTACAGACAATGTAGTCATTTGTAATCTCCTGTATTATTATGTAGTACATTAAGGACGAAACGCCGTTTTTTCAAGAATAATGTGGTCGGCGATCAATTTTCTACTTGAAACTGAACGATGGTTCAGTATTCTGATATTGGAAAGGAAACAGGTCATGCCCAGAAAAACGGATTGGGAGGAGAAAATTCGGGCCTTGCGCCGATTTTATCGGCGGGAGAAACGCGTTCCGGGATATGCGGAGATGATGGATTTGTTTGGGTACCGGTCGAAGAATGCGGTGTACGGGTTGCTTCGCAAACTGCAGGAGCAGGGATACCTGATCATCAATCCCAACGGAAAGATTGCCTTTACGGGGCAGCTTACCGGAAGCATTCGTCTGCTGGGAACAGTGCAAGCGGGGTTTCCGTCGCCCGCCGAGGAGGAACTGGTGGATGTATTGAGCCTGGACGAGTTCCTGGTGAACCGGCCGGAAGCCACGTTCATGCTCACGGTCAGTGGCGATTCAATGATCGAGGCGGGGATTCATCCCGGCGACATCGTCCTGGTGGAACGGGGCCAGACCCCGCGGAGCGGCGACATCGTGGTGGCGCAGGTGGACGACGAATGGACGCTCAAATATTTTCAGAAAAAAGGAAGGGCTGTTCAATTGGAGCCCGCGAACAAAAAGTACAAGACCATCGTCCCGCGGGAATCGTTGACCATCGGCGGGATTGTGAAGGCGGTGGTGAGGAAGTACCGATGAAGAATGGCCGCCTGCGGCGGCGTCCTTGGTCCCAGGCCATTATCGTCGGCCGTAATCGTCGCCGTCATCGTCCACCGATGAGAACGGAGCGAGAAAGATAGAGAGGCCGCAAAGAGGCGCAAGGAAAGAGAGAAGTGAGCTCTTTTGTAGGAAGCCCGCTTGCGGGCGATGAGGAAGGGAAGAGGAAGAAATGCAAAAGGGAATTTTCAGCGATTGGAAGTCGGAGGTCAAAATAGTTCCAACGATTGGAAGCCTGTCGGCAAATTCTTTCCAACGGTTGGAAACGGGGACGTAAAGCAGTTCCAATGAGTGGAAGGGAAAAACAACCCAACGCGTCAAATCTTCCGCGGGCTATCGCCCGCAGCTACGCACATGAAAACCATGCGGTAGCCGCCGCCGATAGGCGGTGGGGGAGCGGATCGTGCGGGTTATGAATTTCAAAAGGAATCGGGTTATGGCCGGAGAAATAAAACCATTTATGCTCTTTTCTTTTCCCCGGGCGATTCTGCACCTGGACGGAGACGCGTTTTTCACATCCGTCGAGCAGGCGGTGTATCCGTCATTAAGGGGGCGGCCGGTGGTGACCGGCAAGGAGCGCGGGATTATCGCATGCGCCAGTTATGAAGCGAAGGCGCTGGGTATTAAGCGGGGCGTGCCGCTTTGGGAGGCGCAACGAAAATGCCGGGACCTGGTGGTGCTCCCCAGCGATTACGAGACCTACAGCCTGTTTTCGAAGCGTATGTTTGAAATCATGCGGCGATTCACGCCGACCGTGGAGGAGCATTCGATCGATGAAGGCTTCGCGGAGATCAGCGGGTTGCGCCGGCTGCACCGTACCTCCTACGAGGAGATTGCCCGCCGCATCAAGGAGGCGGTTCAGCGGGAATTGGGCATCACGGTGTCGGTGGGATTAAGCTTGTCGAAAAGCCTGGCGAAACTGGCCTCGAAATATCGAAAACCGGACGGCTTCACCGTCGTGGCGGGCAAACACGTTCATCTGTTTCTTCAACGCACCCCGTTGGAGGCCGTTTGGGGATTTGGTCCGAATACGGTACACCTGCTGTCCGGACAGGGGCTTGGTACGGCATACGATTTTGCGGTGAAACCGGAAGCGTGGGCGGAACGGATGCTGGGCAAGGTGGGGCGTGAGATTCGGAGCGAGTTGAGGGGAGAGGCCGTCTATTCCGTTACGACCGAAGAGAAGACCCTGTATGCCTCGATCAGTAAATGCAAGACGTTTACCGCGCCGTCGGAGAATCGGGATTTTGTGTACGGGAAATTAGTTAGAAATGTGGAGTCCGCATTCATCAAGTTGCGTCGGTATCGGTTACGGGCACGTGTTCTGGCGGTCGCTCTTCGACGGCGGGATTATGAGCAGACGGGGCTGGAAGCCCGGTTGAACCGGCCAACCGCCGCCACGCAGGAGGTGATGCCGCTGGTGAAGGCGCTATTCGACAAGCTGTATGTTCCGGGCGCTTCGTATCGCGCCACGATGGTGGTGTTGACCAAGTTGCAGGAGGACCGGGAGGCCCAATTCGATCTTTTCGCGGATCGGCTTCGAATCGAGGCACTTTCGCGGGCATCGCGGGCCATCGACGAGGTGAACGAACAATTCGGCAAACACGCATTGAGCTTGGGGTCGTCTTTGTACCTGGATCGGAACCACAAAACCGACCGGGACGGATTGCCGTGGCGGAAAACGGATCTTTTGAAGGGCGAGACCGGCAGACAGCGGTTGAATATCCCCCGTCTTTCGGTCAAGGTGTAACGTGGCGGCCCGGCCTCTGTAACACGTCCGCCACGCCGTATGCGGCACGGTTACGGATCCGTCACGCCGTGTCCGGCATGGCTACAGGGTGTAGCCGCCGCCGATAGGCGGTGGAGGCCCAGCCGGTCGGGCATGCTTCACCGGCCGGATGCCGGCGTCACGTTGGAGGAAAGAGAAAAGCCGATATGGACGAACCACGCGTCATTATTATTCCGGCGTTGTCCGACAACTATATGTACCTGCTTGTTTCGGGAAGCCGGGCGGCGGTGATTGATCCGGCCGAAGCGGCCCCCGTTCTCGAGGCACTCTCCCGGCACGACCTCACGCTCGAGTGGATTCTCAATACGCATCATCATTTTGATCACGTTGCGGGCAACGAAGAACTTAAACGGGGCACGGGGGCGACGATCATCAGCCCGGAGAATGCCCGGATTCCCGGGGTGGACCGAACGGTGGGCGAGGGTGACACACTGGATTTTCACGGGATTGAAATCCGGGTTCTTGCAACGCCGGGGCACGGCCGGGACGATGTGTCTTATTTTATCCCGTCGTCGGAGACGGTATCGGAGTCGATGCTTTTCTGTGGCGATACACTCTTTGTTTGCGGCTGCGGGCGTTTATTGGAAGGGACACCGGACGACATGTGGGCATCGTTAAGGAAGCTCACCGAGTTGCCGGATGAAACCCGGATCTATTGCGGTCATGAATACACGGAGGAGAATGTGCGTTTTGCCCTGGGCGAGGAGCCCGGGAATGAGAGTCTCCGGAATCTGCTGGAAGAGGTTCGCACCCGCTTGCGCCGGGGCGAGCCGACCGTTCCCTCGAATATCGGCATGGAGAAACGTACCAACCCTTTCTTGCGGGCGGCCGATGTGAGGCAATTTATCCGATTGCGTCGGAAGAAAGACGTATTCTGATAGAACATGCGGTCCCATGCGTTCCCACTTTATATGGAAACGGGATCCTGTGAACGGGATATGGGATGGTATCGGACGCGAGAAAAAATGATATGTTCCGACAGGCGGATTTGCTACGATGCCGCGGACGGATATGCTTTCTACTTGAGAGTTCAGGCGAGTGTTGGGGTCAAACCGGACAGGGAAACAGGAGGAAGAATCATGAGCAAAAGACTGATTTGGGCGCTGGTATTGATAGGGCTGACGGTGGTGGTGTTGCTCTTCAATACCGACGGAAAGGTCAGTGTGGAACTGGTGAACTATACGATCCGCTATTCCCGTGCCGTGGTCTACCTGGGATTTACGGTGGTCGGCGTAGTGATCGGGCTTTTGCTGAAATGAGGCGGGTATGACGCAAAAGGGCGAGATCCCGGAGCCTGTCCGGCGGCTGATAGACCGGGGCGTGGAGATCCCGTGCCCGCAGGCGGTGGAAATTGATGCCGAGATAAACCCGGAACGAATCGCGCCGGGCGTGGTGATTCATGCGGGAAGCCGGCTTCGTGGAAAGTCCACCTCCGTAGGTCCGGGTTCCGTGATCGGCGGCGAAACCCCCGCCACGGTTCAGGACTGTCAACTCGGCTACGATGTAGAGTTGAAGGGCGGTTTTTTTTCAGGCGCGACCTTTCTGGACGGCTCGAGCATGGGAAGCGGCGCACATGTGCGTTCGGGCACCTTGATGGAGGAAGAGGCGAGCGGCGCGCATACGGTAGGATTCAAGCAGACGATTTTACTGCCCTTTGTAACGGCGGGCAGCCTGATTAATTTCTGTGACGCTCTGATGGCGGGTGGGACGAGCCGGAAGCACCACAGCGAAATCGGCTCTTCCTATATTCATTTCAATTTCACACCGCGAGGGGACAAGGCAACGGCATCGCTGGTCGGCGATGTGCCCCGGGGTGTGATGCTGCGTGAGCCCCCCATATTTCTGGGAGGGCAGGGCGGGTTGGTCGGGCCCGCTCGCGTCGGATATGGTGTGCTGGCGCCGGCGGGGGCCATTATGAGAAGGGATGCCCTGGAAGAAAACCATCTCCATCCCGGATCGAATTCTTCGCTGGAAGGACCTCCGCGGCCTTATGACATGACACGGCATCAGTCCATACACCGCGTAGTCCGGAATAATCTGATTTATATCGGGAACATAAGGGCGCTTCGGGAATGGTATGACGAGGTTCGGCCCCGTTTCATGTGCGGTGACGCGTATCGAAAAGCGTGTTGGGAGGGCGCTTTGCTGCGATTGGACGAGATCCTGACGGAACGCGTAAAGCGTTTGGGCCAATTGGCGGAGAAGGTGAGCGCCTCCCTGGATCAAGCGGTAAATAGGCATGGAGCGGACCCAGACATGGAGCCTTTCCGGGGACAGCGCGAATTCTGTGATCGAATTCCACGCATGGAAGCGCATGTGCGCGGCGATGCGAAGGGGGCGGCCCCGGAAGAGCGGAATCGGTTTCTTCACATCTGGGCGGAAACGGATGCATCGGAGGGCTATGTGCGTGCCATTCAATCCCTGGATGATGAGGCACGTGAAGCGGGAACCGCCTGGTTACAGGCCGTGGTGGACATGACGGTGTCGGTTTGGCAATCTGATCGACCGGGGTAATGCCCTGTTTCAGAACGGGCGTATCCGCTCACGAGAACGGCGCGTTGCCGGGCCCGGACCAATGCGGTCGTCGCGACAAACCGGAAAGAACCCCCGTAACGCGGGAGACGAAAATCAGCGAGGTGAAGGATATGGGCAGATTATTCGGTACAGACGGTGTGCGCGGCGTGGCGAACATATCGCCGATGACGGCGGAAATGATCCTGGAGATAGGTCGGGCAACCGCGTATGTGTGTAAGCGGCACGAAAAAACGATGCGGCACAAGATCATCATCGGAAAAGATACGCGTGTAAGCGGGTACATGCTGGAAAATGCGTTAACCGCGGGTATCTGTTCGATGGGCGTGGATGTGGAATTGCTGGGTCCGCTGCCGACGCCGGGCATCGCTTATCTGACCCGCTCCATGCGGGCCGACGCGGGACTCGTGCTATCCGCCTCTCATAATCCCTACCAGGATAACGGGATTAAGATATTTTCGCGAACCGGCTTTAAACTGCCCGACGCCGAAGAAGACGAGATCGAGGAATTGATTACATCCGGACGGATTCGGGACATACGGCCTACGGCGCTCGATATCGGAAAGGCACGCCGGATAGAGGATTCCGTGGGGCGTTACATTGTGTTCTGCAAGAATACGTTTCCGGAAGCGTACACGCTGGAAGGGATGAAGATCGTTCTGGATTGTGCGAACGGTGCGACCTATCGCGTGGCGCCTGCAATCTTTTCGGAGTTGGGCGCCGAAGTGATTGCCATACACAATGAACCGGACGGAGTGAATATCAATGACGGGTGCGGTTCCCAGCACACCGGCGATTTAGTCGAGAAGGTCCGGGAAACCCATGCGGATATCGGGCTGGCGTTTGACGGTGACGGGGACCGGTTGATTGCCGTGGACGAGCAGGGGCAGGAACTTACGGGCGATCATATCATGATCGCCTGTGCCGGCCTCTACAAGGAATTGGGATTGCTTAAAAACAATCGCGTAGTGGCGACGGTCATGAGCAATTTCGGCTTCAGGATGGCCATGAAGGAAATGGGCATGGATCTGGAAATCGCTCCGGTGGGTGACCGATATGTGTTGGAGATGATGAAGGAGCGCGATGCGGTAATCGGGGGCGAAGCATCCGGTCATATCATCTTTCTGAATCATCATACCACGGGCGACGGGATAATCGCCGCCCTGCAACTTTTGACCGTCATGCGGCACCATGAAAAGCCGCTCTCTGAACTGCGCGCGATGATGACGATGTATCCCCAGAAGCTCATCAACGTGGATGTAAAGCGGAAGCCGCCGATTGAAGATCTTCCGGAACTGCAAACGGCCATTCGGGAGGCGGAGGTTAAATTGAATGGTTCCGGCCGCGTGTTGATCCGGTATTCGGGAACCGAGAATCTGTGCCGGGTCATGGTGGAAGGGCCGGATGAGGATACCACGATCCTGTTGACGGATTCATTGGTCGATGTGGTCAGGAAGTGCATTGGATGAAACACCTCTTATTCGTAGGCCTGCTGCTGTTCTGTGTCTGCTCCGTCAGGGCGGAGGAATCCCCGAAGTCATCCCTGTTCGATTGGGGATTTGTCGCGGCCCGCTATGAGGATATTCACGGGGTTGAACGGTTGCGCATACTGGGGCCGTTACTGGAGTATGCCGTAACACCGGAAGACGATTCCTTTACGGCGCTGCGCCCGTTGTACAGCCGGGTTGAACGGGACGGTCCGGCCGACTATCGAATGGAGATCGCCTGGCCGGTTGCCTCCGCCAAACGCATGGGGGATGAAGTATCGGGACGATGTCTGTTGGTTTATTGGCGGCGCCAGGATATTGAAGACCCGGAATCCCGGTATCATATCCGAATCCTTCCCGTATATTTCCAGGGACGGGACAAGCATGGCGAGTCCTACCGGGCCGTGTTTCCGCTGGGCGGCCGGATTCATGAATTCCTGATGCAGGATCGTATGTCGTTCGTGCTCTTTCCCGTCTTTCTGGATACGGAAAGGGCGGGCGTGAAGACCCGTAATGTTTTCTGGCCCGTATATGCCGTAACGAGAGACGCCCCTCTTTATCGGCATCGTGTGTTTCCCTTCTACGGCCAGTTGAAGCGTGAGGAGGCCTACCGCAAACGGTTTGTCCTGTGGCCCATATGGACGGAGGCCGAATACTATTATCCCGGTTCGTCCGGACGAGCGTATATCCTGTTTCCCCTCTTCGGACGAACCCGGCTGGAGGATCAGGATACCCTGATGGTGGTCCCTCCGTTGGTGCGGTTCTCCCGTGGTGAGCGGCTGAACGTGGTCAATTCACCCTGGCCGTTTATCCAAATCAAAACCGGGGAAGTGGAACAGCTGTACCTATGGCCGTTGTTCGGGCGGCGGGTGATGCGGGGACAGCGAACTACGTTTGCGTTGTGGCCGTTGATCTGGGGCCATCGTACGGATCGAAGCGATGCCATCGTAAGGCGCTCGATGCTGATCCCGTTCTATTATTCTGAAGTCCAGGAAGCGCGGGTTATGGATCCTGAAGAGGATGTCCGGAGGATCGCCGTCCAGCGTAAGGTCTGGCCGTTGGGATCGTACCGCCGTGAGGGAGAGGAAAGTCGTTTTCGCGCGCCGGATCTGTGGCCGGTACGGGATATCCCCGTGGTGGAACGAAATTGGGCTCCTCTGTGGACCCTGTATGCTCGAACCCGCATGGAAGACGACTTGGACAGCGAGTTGTTGTGGGGTCTCTACCGGCATCGAAGACGAGGAGAAGAGAAGAGCTACACGTCGATATTTCCGCTGTTGGAGTGGAAGCGGGACGACCGGGAAGAGGAGGACCGGTTCCGGTGGTCTCTGCTAAAAGGCTTGATCGGCTACGAGCGTGAGGGCGATAATAGGCGCCTAAGATTGCTGTACCTGCTTCGAATCGGCCGCGGAGATGAAAGATGATTGTACGCGAACCCGAACATTATGAGCCCACCCGGAATTTCGTGCAGGATATGGGGCGCCGGGTTCTGTTGGCATTGCGCAATACGGGCAGGGGCATGCTCATGCTGTGCGAGGCGGTGCGCGATATTTCGCACGCACTGAGTCCGAAGCACCGACCGGACGTACTCATGCAGCAATACGTCACCGGGATCAAAAGTCTCGGGGTGTTGACGGTTGTGGCCTTGTTTACGGGTATGATCCTGGCTCTTCAGACAGGATTGGAACTGCGCCGGTTTGCCCAGGAGATCTATATCGGGTCGGCCGTCACGGTGGTTATGCTGCGGGAAATGGGCCCGTTCATGACGGCCCTGATCATCGCCGCCAGTGTGGGCTCGTCGTTTGCGGCGCAGATCGGAACGATGGTGGTTTCCGAGGAGGTATCGGCATTGGAAGTGATGTCCGTCAAGCCGGTACGATACCTGGTCATGCCCCGCCTGGTGGCCATGATTCTGATGATGCCTATTCTGACGATATACAGCAATATCATCGGCATTGTGGGCGGGGCGATTGTGGGACAGACGCAGCTGGGCTTGTCCATGACCGCCTATTTTGACAATGCTTCGGAATTCGCCCGGAACAAGGACCTTTACGTCGGATTGCTGAAATCCGTCGTATTCGGCGTCATCATAGCGACGGTGGCGTGTCACCAGGGCTTCTCAACCACCGAGGGTGCGGTGGGAGTGGGGCGCGCCACGCGCCGCACCGTGGTCATATCCTATCTCACCATACTCACCGTGGGATACATGCTGACGAGGCTATTTTATCAATGATCCGATTTGAGCAAGTAACAAAGTCGCTGGGGGGCTCACGGGTCCTCGACCGGATCGATCTGCACATTGAACGAAACGAAACGTTTTGCATCGTAGGCGCCTCGGGAGCGGGGAAGAGCGTGAGTCTCAAGCATATGGTACGCTTGCTGACGCCGGATGAAGGCGTCGTGTTTGTCGGCGAGGATTGTATAAGCACGGCAGCGGGAAAGCATCTGGATCGCATACGGAACCGGTTCGGTGTGTTATTCCAGGGGGCCGCTCTTCTGCAATGGTTGAATGTAGGGGAGAACGTGGGGTTGCCGCTCCGGATGAAGACGAAGAAGTCCCGTGAAGAGATCGATCGGCTGGTGGAAGAGAAACTGGAAATGGTGGATCTCAAGAATGTGGTTCACAAGAGGCCGGACGAATTGTCGGGGGGCATGCGTAAACGCGTCGGATTGGCCCGCGCCATTATTGAGGATCCGGAGATTATCCTTTATGACGAACCGACATCGGGATTGGACCCCGTCACGTCGCGAACAATCGATCGACTGATCAACCGGATGAAGACGGAACTGGGCGTAACCGGGGTTGTCGTCACACATGATCTGCACAGCGCGTTGGCGATTGGAACCCGAATCGCGATGCTGCACAATGGTAAAATTGTAGAAATTGCCACGCCGGAAGAATTCATCAAATCCGATAATGAAATTGTAAGAAGCTTTCTGGAAGCGCAGTATATTACCACCGAAGCCGAATGGAAAAGGACGTCGCCGTCATGAAAAGAAGTCATATCAGGGAAATTGGCATGGAAGTCGTCGTCGGGGCTTTCATGTTCATGATTCTGCTGGCTCTGGGGTTTTTCACCATTATTCTGAGCTACGAAAACATATTCACGCCGACCCATCATGTGTATGTCCGGTTTGAACATGTGCGCGGATTGCGACAGGGGGACAATGTATTCATGAGAGGCGTACAAGTCGGCCGGGTCCGAACGCTTGAATTCCAGGAAGACGGGGTTCGAGTGCATGCTTCCCTGGATTACCCTCCGACGCTGTATGAAAATTACCGTGTTGAAATCCTGCCTTCCTCGATCCTGGGGGGGCAGTACCTTTCCTTGTATGAGGGCACATCGGATCATCCCCGGGTGGATCTCGACACCGAACTACGCGGCAAACGGCCCGTGGATATCATGGACGAAGCCACAACGACGGTTCGTGCTTTGCGGGAGGCCTTGGAAGACGGCGGAATCCTGGAGAATCTGGAGTCCGTCATGCTGCAGTTGAACCGGATTACCACCGATATCGCGGAAGGGCGGGGTACGCTCGGCCGGATGATTACGGATGATGCCTTATATGAGAATCTGACCAGCGCAACCGAGGATATCAAATTGATTACGGCCCGGCTGGAGCGGGGCGAAGGCACGATCGGGAAACTGATGACGGATGAAACGGTCTATGAAAATGTCAGTCGAATATCGGATGATCTGGCCTTGATCAGCCGGCGGATTGCCGCGGGGGAAGGCATGATTGGGCGGCTGTTAAGTGAGGACGACACGCTGTACGAGGATCTGGCGGCTTCCGCGGCCGCTCTGCGCAGGATTACCGTCATGCTGGCGGAAGGAGAGGGCACGCTGGGTCGGATGCTGACGGATGATGACCTGTATGAAGATGCCAAAATGCTGATCCAGGAAATCCGCGGGACCATTGATGATATTCGCGAGACCGCACCCCTGACGACCTTCACCAGCGTATTTTTCGGCGCATTCTGAGAAACGGATATTGCCTATGGCTGCGCGGGTTCGAGACATTCCCGTTCCAGTTTGTCGTAGCGGTCGAGCGCCTGCCGTACAAAGCGCCTCTTTTCCGTATAGCTACCCGGATAAAAACTTCCCTTGAAGCCCGCGGTCACGAGGTTGCGGAACTGTTGACGGGTAAGCGGTAGTTGATCCACCAGCAACTCGAACTCCTTGCTGACCGAGGTGTTGGAAACCAGCCGATTGTCCGTGCAGATCGAAACCGAGAGATTGTGAGCCAGCATTTGTTTAATCGGGTGATCGGCCACGCTCTTGATGGAGGGGGTGGTCTGCAGGTTGCTCGTCAAGTTGACTTCGATATTGATCCGCTGGCTGGCGATGTATTCGGCCAGGTAGTGGATATACTTCCCGGGATCCTTAATGACGGGATTCTTGATCATGTCCTCCGCGAAGAGAAACGTGCCGTGTCCGATCCGGTTGGCGTGGCAATCGGTGATGGCCTGGAAAATCGACTCCGGCCCGTATGCCTCTCCGGCATGAACGGTTTTCCGCAGAAAATGCTTATGGGCATACATAAAGGCATCCTTATGATCATCCGCCGGGTATCCCGCTTCTTCGCCCGCCAGATCGAATCCCACGACCGGAAGTCCTTCTTCCTGTGCCAGTACGACCGCGGCCCGTGCGATTTCAAGCGATGCCGCCGAGAAGACTTCCTTGCGGGGCGCGTACGACATCAGGTTAATGATTCCCGAATAATAGGATGACATATGTTCGTTAAAGGAGCGCAGGGCACAACAGATAATTCCGTATTCAAACGGGATATCGTCTCCGGACGGAATGCCCGGCCTCTGATTATGTTCCTGCTTGGCGCGATCCATGCCGGCGGCGACGGCGCGCACGACGTCCGCGATGGGGAAGTTGCTGTGATTGTGCAGTTGGGGCGCAAAGCGAACTTCCAGATAACGCACGCCCTCATCCAGGTTGTCCTGGGCGAGCTCGTAGGCGATCCGTTCGATATTCTCGGGGTTCTGCATGACCGACACGGTATAGGCAAATCCCTTCAGATATTCAGGCAGGCTGGCATAGTGATCCTTGAATACCAAGCGCTTCAAACCTTCCTCGTCGTAGGAAGGGAGTTCCACGTTATCCGCCTGAGCGAGCTCGATGAGCGTGGACAAGCGTAGAGAACCGTCCAGGTGAACGTGGAGATCGGTTTTGGGTATTCGGCGTATGAATTCGGGGGGAATAACGGATTTCATGTTTTTAAGCCCTCCACCCGGTAGCCCGGAATGATAATGATCGATTCATATCAAGTTTTGACTATACTACAAGGAAAAGGTTTTCGCCAGAAAATAGTGCGGCAATGAGTCCGGTCGTCATATCGAATCCATGCGATCCCTACTGGAACCAAGCGGTTGAATCCCACCTGTTGGAGCGGGCGGCGAACCGCCCGGCGATTCTTTTTCTTTGGCGTAGCCGCCCCGCCGTGGTGATCGGGAAGAATCAGAATCCGTGGAGGGAGTGTCATCTGGAAGCGATCCAGCGGGATGGGGTGCACCTGGCGCGGCGGGTGTCGGGGGGTGGTGCGGTCTATCATGATGAAGGCAATCTGAACTATTCGATTATCGTGGACCGCGCGGGCTATGAGGAAAAAAAGCAATTCGACGTCATCCGCCGGGCCCTGCGCGAGTTGGGGATGGATGTCAATGTTCAGAATCGAACGAGCTTGATGGCGGATGGGCGTAAGGTGTCTGGCAATGCGTTCTGTTTTCGAAAGCAATCGGTTCTACATCACGGGACGATACTGGTGGATAGTGATCTGGATCGTTTGTCGGAATATCTGATTCCCGGGCCGTATGCCATCCGCACCCATGCCATTGAATCCGTACCGGCGGACGTCATGAACCTGCGAGAACGGAATCCGCGGTTGGAGATCGCAGACGTTTGCCGGGCGGTCGAGGAGGCTTTTGTCCGCCACTACGATGGGCGACACGAGATATTAAAGGCGGAGGATCTTCCGGAATCCGCGGATCTCCAGTCAGCGGCACGGCATTATGCATCGCCGGAGTGGATCTACGGATATACGCCGGGCTTTGACATGAGGGTCCGACGGGAGACGGAAGGGAGAACGGTCGGCCTGGATCTGCGTATTGAAAAGGGGTGTATAAAAAGAGGGTCGTTGGACGGGTTGAGCGGTAAAGAGGAAGATGCCGTTCTTGAGGTACTGATCGGACGGCCTTTATACGCCCTCGAGCTGGACCGGGCGCTGGAGCATGTTCGCGAGCCCGGAAGCCGGGATTTCCTTGAGTGGATCCAGGCCTTGCCTCTGTAGGAAGTGTTGGCCGGAGGTCGGTGCCTGGCGAATGGATACGGGTCTCGACAAGGACGATTGCTTTCAGGCCGTGGAGCCCGGATGGAACAGGTGCTTGATGGCCAGCCACATGATCCAGCAAATCGGACCGAACGGCAGGTATCCCGCAAAACCGGCAAGCGGCATTTCGAATACGTGGAGCGCCTGCACGTAAGGAACGGTATAGTGCCATTTGGGCATGCTGTAGAAGTTCCACATTTCCCAGAAGAAACCGCAGACGAGCGCCGCCCACGCCAGCACAAAAAGCTCCGTGTAATCACCCTTCTTGAGAGCGTTGAAGGGAGATATTATACCGGCCAGGGCCAAGGCCGGGGCCAATATGGCGAGGGGCAGAAGCCATGTGAGGGCAAACAACGGCACGGGATAGTAGCCCAAGGACACAAAGCCTAGTACTCCCGTGATCATAAAGGCCGGTAAAACAGGCGAGGGGGGTGTTTTCCATTTCGGCCCGTTGCGATAGGCCATTTGAAACCAGCGGAAACTGAACAAGAAATCCCGCGTTTCAAAAATGGCTGGAAAGACCGTGGAAAAACTCAAGGTGGCCAGCAGGATATACCCGAATGCGGAGTAGTGTTCCACCCCGGCATAATACCAATTCTGAATAAAGCGATTCACGAATTCGAAATACCACCAGGACAGGGCCGAGGCGGGAAACAGAACAATGAATGCGCCGGTGCGTTTCGACAGCCACGAGGAGCCGGTGCGCCGGTACACCAGTCCGTCCACGACCAGGATATACCCGAGCCATAACGGAAAGAACATGTGTTCCTTCAACACGCCCAGCCATTCGAAGCGGCCCCATGCGCATGTCCAAGAGACCAGGTTCAGCACCAGTCCGCACCCGCCCCACCACGGCATGGAGCGCGCGATACGAGGCGTGAAGGGGGCGGCTCCCGGTTGAATAAAGAACCATGCGGGTCGAAGCAGAATGGCCATGGCCAACAAGGCCAGAAGAACGTATATGAAAAAATGCGGAATCGAAAACGGCGCGTGTTCCACGTATTGGGTCAACGGAGGAAATTCGAGAAGGAGCGGGCCGAGCCCGCGATGGAGGCCGACCAGCAGAATCGGGACCACAAGGAGTATCAGGGAAACCAGAAGTATCAATCGGCGCAGCATGTAATCCACGTTAGGTTACCGGGAAAACGGATTGGGGATTTTCCGCACAATGTCGTCTAGTAGCGTATAGATCACAGGTATGACAACCAGCGTAAGAATCGTGGACACCAGAAGACCGCCGATCACGACAATGCCCAGAGGTGCGCGCGCTTCTCCTCCCACGCCCATGCCCAGCGCAATCGGGGTTACCCCGATAATGGTCGTGGTGGCCGTCATCAGGATGGGACGCAACCGGACCTTTCCGGCGTGGATCACCGCTTCCAGGCGTTCCATTCCCTGTTCGCGTTTGCGGTTGGTGTAGTCGATCAATAGAATGCCGTTCTTGGTCACGAGACCGGCCAGCATAATGAACCCGATGAAACTGAAGATGTTGAGGGTCTGATTGGTGATCCACAACCCACCAAAGACGCCGATGAGCGCCAGGGGAAGCCCAAGCATAATCGTGAAGGGATGGATCCAACTGTTAAACTGGGCGGCGAGCACGAGGTATATAATGATAATGGACAGCACAAAGGCGAAGGCCAGCGCCTCGAACGCGTCCGCCAATTCGCGCGCCTCGCCCGCCAGGTCGTAACGCGCGTCGGCCGGCATGACCTCACGGGCGATCCGTCTCACCTGGTCCAGCGCCTCGCCCAGGGTTATCCCTTCCAGGTTGGCGCCAATGGTGACGGAGCGGACCCGGTCAAAATGGTTGATTTGACTGGGGCCGACGCTTTCTTCGAACCGGACCAGGTTGGTAATGGGGACAAGTAGCCCCGGATTTCCACGCACATAGATGTTCTCAAGGTCACGCGGCGTCGCCCGGTTCAACTCGCAGAGCTGGACGATCACATCGTATTGCCGGTCCCCCTCCTTGTAGTCGGTCACCTCCATGCCGCCGAGCAGGATCTGCAGTGTTTCGGAGACATCCCGGGCGGAAACACCCAGGTCGGACGCGCGATCCCGGTCGATGCGGATGTGCAGTTCCGGCTTGCTGATATCCAAATCACTGTCCACGTCCTCAAAGCCCGGGGTTTCGCGCAAACGGCGCACAATCTCCTCGGAGCCGTGCGCCAGAACTTCCATGTCCGGATGCTGTATGACGTATTGCAAGGGCTTGGCATCGACGCCGGGGCCGCCAACGATGGGCCGTTCCGTGAGAAAGACCGAAAGCCCCGGAACTTCCGCTGTTTTTCGTCGGATTTCCCGCATGATCTCGAATTGATCGCGGTCACGGTCGCGGTGGTCAAGCAGACTGATAAACATCAGGGCGCGATGCGTTTCACCGCCCATCATGCCGATGGCGGCGAAAAAGCTTCTCACTTCGGGTATGGCATCGACGATTTCCTCCACCTCGCGAAGATAACGGTCCGTATACTCCAGGGTGGAGCCGTCCGGTGCCCGCATCAGGGCAATCATGGTTCCCTGGTCCTGTTGTGGCGCGAATTCACGGGTGACGAACCGCGCGACGAATAGTCCGGCGCCGAATGCCGCTATCGCCAGAAGCACAACCCATGCGCGATGATTCAGGGAGACGCGGAGTACGCGGGCATAGCCGTCGCCCAGCCGGTTGAATCCGTTTTCCAGCGCGTAATAGACCCGGTTGTGATTCTTCCGGACACGGAGCACACGGGAACAGAGCATGGGCGTCAGCGTCAGCGCGATGAAGGTGGATATGACAATAGCCGCGGCCACCGTAAGGCCGAATTCGAAAAAGAATTGGCCGACAATTCCGGTAATAAAGGCCACCGGGACAAAAACAGCGAGGAGCGAAAGGGAACTGGCAATAACGGCGAATGCTATTTCCGACGCGCCGTTTTGGGCGGCTTGAATACGGTCTTCCTGTTCCTTCTCGATGTGCCGGTAAATATTTTCCAGCATCACGATGGCGTCGTCCACCAGCAGGCCGATGGCCAGGATGAGACCCAGCAGCGTAAGAATATTAATGCTGAAATTCAGCATGTACATGATGGCGAAGGTGCCGATGACGGCCACGGGGATGACGATCGCGGGGATAAAACTACTCCGTACACTTCGCAGGAAAACGAACATGACGATCACCACCATAACGCCGGCCAGGAACAGGGTGTTCATGGTGGAATCAACGGAATCCTGGATAAAGACGGAGGAATCAAATGGAATGGCAAAATCCACGCCGGGGGGCAATTCGGGGCGGAGGATTTCCAATTCCTCATTAACGCGGCGGGCTACATCCAGCGTATTGGCCTGGCTTTGGCGCAGGATGCGGAGACCTACCGAGGGGCGTCCTCGAACGCGTGCCACGGTGCGCTCGTTTTCAGTTCCGCGACGCACATCCGCGACGTCCCGAAGACGTATGGGCGTCCCCGCCCGCGTGGTAATGACCAGGTCCTCAAAGGCTTCCGGGGTGGGGAACCGTCCGTGTGTACGCACCACGAATTCGCGATGCGTGCTTTCGATTCTTCCGCTCGGCAGCTCGATATTCTCCCGTTGCAGGGCTCGTACTACGTCCAGCACCGTCAACTGGCGCGATGCGAGGCGTTCCGCGCACAGGTCCACGCGGACGGCAAATTCGCGATATCCGCCCAACAGTACACTTCCGACACCGGGCAGCAACTGGAGGCGTTCCTTGATGACGCGATCCGCATATTCGCCCAGTTCGATTCGACTCATCCAGTCGGAGGAAATGGAGACCACCATGATCGGCTGGGCATCCAGATCCAGTTTGCGGACCACCGGCTCTTCGATATCGGACGGCAACCGGCGTCGAATACGGGAAATCGTATCCCGGACGTCCTGTGCCGCAATATCCACGTCCCGTTCCAGGTCGAATTGCACCGTGATCTGGGTTCGTTCTTCACGGGTCTGGGATACGACGGTCCGGATGCCCTCGATGGTGTTGATTTCCTCCTCGATCACATCGGTCACTTCGGTTTCCAGGACGTCCGGGGCCGCACCCCGCCAGAAAACGGAGATGGTGACGATCGGGAAATCAATGTCAGGTAGTTCCTGGACCGCCAGCCGGTTATACCCCACGGCGCCCACGATCAGGATGACGAGGGTCAATACCCACGCCAGCACGGGCCTTCGTATGGATACATCAGACAGATACATGGGTGATCCTTAAGGGGTATTATCCGTGCTGGTCGTTTCACCGTCCTGATCGCGATCGCGGATTCGAAGACCGGGGTAGAGGCGTTGGTGTCCAGCGGTCACTACGATATCGCCGGCTTGTAATCCCTCTTCGACTTGAAGCCAGCCGGGTTCCCGCTCGCCCAATTTGATATCCCTCCGTTGTGCGACGTTGTCTTCATCCACCAGGAAGACGCGGTATCCGTCCAAGGCTCCAATGACCGCCGCTTCCGGGATGACCACCGCGTTTTCCATGGTGATCAGATCGAGTTCCGCGGTGACAAACATGTTGGGCCGCAGGAGCAGATCCGCGTTATCCACCAGTCCGCGCAGTCGAACCGTCCGGGTTTCGGCGCGAACCACCGGATCCACGAAATAGACTTCTCCTTCAAAATTCTTTTCACGGTAGGCCGGACTTCGTACCCGAACCAGTTGACCGGTTCGAAGAGCGGGCAGATAACTTTCCGGCAGGTCGAAATCCAGTTTGAGGACGTCCATCTTGACCAGGTCAAAGAACTGTGCGCCGACCGGGGCAAAGTCCCCCGGGGACATGTATCGGCGTCCGAGGATTCCATTGATCGGCGCCCGGACCGTGGCATCATCCAGGCGGCGACGCGCCAGCATCAGCTCTGCATCCGCGGATTTATAGTTGGACTCAGCCTCGATCAGCTCCGCTTCGGAAATCAATTCCTGCTCAAAAAGCGGGCGCCTCCTCATCAGGGTGGCACGGGCATGGTCGTATCGCGCTTCCGCGCGCTTGACTTCCAGGCGGAGTTTCTCATCGTCCAACCGTAACAACACATCGCCTTCCTCCACCACATCGCCCTCGCGGGCTTCGATGCGGCGTATGATGCCGGCAACCTCATTGCGAATCACGACCTGCTCGTCTGCCACGAGATTGCCCACGGCGCGCGCCACGATCTGCCAATCCCGTTCAATCACCGGAGAGGTCTCCACGGTCACGATTCGCTCGGAAGGTCTATCGGATTCATCGTTTTCCCGTGCGCATCCGGCGGCGAGAATCACCAGAACCGGTATGATTCGCGTCGGCCACCGCTTAACAGCGGCGGCTACCACGGAATGGACCGCGCAGCGGCGCCTTCGAATGCGCGGCGATCCGGCATCCATAGCCGTAGGGGCTTCGCTTGCGAAGCCCTTTTCCATCACCGGTATTTGCTTATTTTGCATGAGAGGTTTCATCGATTACTCCTCACCGTAGATCATGGCGTCGGCAAAACGGCCGATTACTAACTGCAGATTGTATTTCGCAACCTCCAGGCCGAATTGCTGCTGGGTTAATTCCGTGCGCGCCCGATCCAGCGCATTCAAGGCGGTGCTGACATCGAGACTGGTAGCCAGGCCAACGCGTGCCTGTTCGGAAAGCGTCCGGTAATTTTCTTCCGCCAACGTAACTTCCATCTTGATGGTTTCCACATTCTCCCGCAGCAATTCGACATCGAGCAGAGCCTGGCGCACTTCGATCTCAATGCGTTTTTCCAATTCCTGTACCCGCAACGAGGCCTGGTCAATGCGCCGTTCCTGCTGAACCCGCGAGATTCGGCGTGATCCGCCATCCCAGAATTCCAGTCGGGCCACGGCCGCAACGTCCCAGAAATCATTCCGGCTGGTTGGGGTTTCGGGATCGATGAACCGGTGATTGTACTGTACGCTTAGCGTCGGCCAGGCGTCGCGCCGGATAACCGTGCGTTCTTCACGAGCGGCCTTCACCCGGGTCCGGGCCGCCGCCAGATCATCGCGGTCTTCGAGCGCGCGCAGATAGAGTGGGTAGAGCTCGTCCGTTTCCGGCTCCTCCACCATGTCGGGTTGTGTCACGGACAGGAGCTCGTCGGCGGGCAGGCCCACGCGGCGTGCGAGATCGCTCAAGGCGAGTTGCAGGCTGTTGCGCGCGGTGACCAGGTTACGGCGGGCCATGGATTCATCCACTTCGGCGCGCAGGAGTTCCGTGCGGCGGACCTCTCCGGCTTCGAATCGGGCCCGGGCGCGCTCCACTTCCCGGGAAGCCAGCTCCTGCGTTAATTTGGAAATGCGCACCTGCTCCTGTGCGCGAAGCGTTTCGTAATAGGCTCCCACCACTTCAAACAGCGCCCCGCGGATGGTATGGGCGAGAGTATACTCTTCCGCGCTTTCCAGGGCGATTCCCGCGCGGCGGGCCGACAACACGCGGCCGTCGAAAATCGGCTGGGTGGCCGTTATCGTGCCGCGCCAGGTATCCTCGGGAACCAGTTCGCGGCCCGCTTCATCGCGTATCGCCGATTCGGGACGTTCGTACGTGGCCCGGGCTTCAAGGCGAGGGCTGATGATCGTCCAGGCACGGTTGATATCCAGGCCGGCGATACCGATTTGCTCGCGTTGAATATGGATTCGTTCATCGGTTTCCAACGACCGCCACAGGGCGTCTTCCAGGGTGAGCACGCGTGCTTCGGGTTCGTCCGCAAACAAGGATCCGGCAAGGGCGATCCATATCATACATATGCCTGTGATCTTACGCATGAGGTTTCTCCAATCCTTTCATTAACAGGTCCATCACAAAGTCCCCGATTTGATCGATGGACTTCTTTGATTGCTTTTTGATCCATTCCGCCAGAAGAAAACTAATCATTCCGCTCATTGCGGTTGCAAGATGTTCCGGATCCTTTTTTCGAATGATGCCTGCGCGCATGGCCTGGGACAAAACCTGGGTAACAAAATTCAGATGGTCCTTGTACATGGTTTCCATGCGCTCATGGGTTTTACGGTTGAGCGAGCTTCCGCCCGTGCTCCATTCGGCCAGCAGGATGCGGAAAAAACGCTTATGCTGATCGAAAAAATCAATGCGTGCCCGGATCAACGCTTGGATCTTGTTGGCTGGATTGGGCTCCGCCTTAACCCGCGATTCAATAAAATGGGCATGGTCGGCGAGATTGCTCTCGAAGAGGGCGTCGTACAACTCCTCCTTGTTTTTGAAATACAGATAGATGGTACCCGTCCCGTATCCGGCTTCACGGGCGATATCCTCCATGGTCGTACTGTGATATCCCTTTTCGGCAAACAACTCTTCGGCGGCGTTCAAAAAATCCTCACGTCGCCGCAGTTGATCGCGCTCTTTGCGGGACAGGGTCGTGGAGTTATTTCTATGTTCGTTCTGCGGCATGGCAGTGAATATACGTTCAGTAAATGAAGGCAGTCTACACGTGATGCCGGTTCGTGTCAAGGGGGGGGGAATCGATAATATGGATTTTAAGCCGGAAATATGTATTGGCCGTTCATACGGCGGAGGTTCGTGAGCGCATCATGGAAGTTGTCTTTTATTGACAATAGGAAGGCGATAATGAATCTTCGATCCTCAATTGGAATATGGCACTACATGAAAAGGAGAAGAGGGATAGCATGAGTTACGACAAGATTCGAATCCCGGAGAGCGGGGATAAGATTTCCATGGCGGCCGATGGGCAGTTGCAGGTGCCCCCGGAACCAATTTTGCCTTATATCGAGGGGGATGGGACGGGCCCGGATATTACCCGTGCGGCCCTGAATGTCTGGAACGCGGCCGTCGAGAAGGCGTATGGAGGGGATAGACGGGTTTCCTGGATGGAGGTCTATGCCGGGGAAAAGGCCAACGAGGTGTATGGGGAGGAGATCTGGCTGCCGGACGAGACGCTGGAAGCAATCAAGGAATTCCGGGTTGCCATCAAGGGACCGTTGACCACGCCGGTAGGCGGCGGTATTCGCAGTCTGAATGTTGCGCTTCGGCAATTACTGGATCTCTACGTTTGCCTGCGGCCGGTACGTTGGTTTCAAGGGGTGCCGTCGCCGGTGAAACACCCGGAACGGACCAACATGGTGGTTTTCCGTGAAAATTCCGAGGATATTTACGCGGGGGTGGAGTGGGAAGCGGAATCACCGGAATGCCGCAAGGTAATCGAATTTCTGCAGAACGAGATGGGCGTGAAGAAGATCCGGTTTCCCGCTACTTCCGGAATCGGCGTCAAGCCGGTCTCCAAAGAGGGCACCACGCGCCTGGTCAAGGCCGCCATTGAGTACGCGATTGCAGAAAACCGGAAATCGGTCACGCTTGTACACAAGGGCAACATCATGAAGTTCACGGAGGGCGCCTTCCGCGACTGGGGGTATCAGGCCGCCAAAGAGCTATTCGGGGCGCAGGATCTGGACGGCGGCCCGTGGCAGGTCTTGAAGAATC
>SLKG01000092.1 GCA_007134735.1 Kiritimatiellia bacterium | reverse complement strand
TTTTATGTAACCCGGGATTCTCACGTAAGAAAGGGATAGCGTGATCATGCAACATAGGGTCTTCATTTCAAAGCGCACGGCCGTCGCGGGACTTCTTGCCGCGGTGGTATGGGGCGGAATAATTACCAGCGGCTCGGCGGATGAACGCACATTCTTAAATCCGTACGCCCGTGTCAACTGGGCCCGGGTGGATCATTATTATGCGAATCTGCACACGCATACGGTATATTCCGACGGCGATTTCACGCCCCATGACGCCATCGACGCCTATCACGAACTCGGTTATCAAATTCTCGCCTTGACCGACCACGACAACGATTACTACCCGGCGCGCCCCAAAATCCTGTATCCATGGACGGAACTCGATTCGATCCATAACGAAATCAAAGATAAACCGAACACATCCTGGCGCTGGCAGAACAAACCCTACGGGGAAATTTCAGAATATTGGGAACCCCGCGATCCGGAGGCACTGAACATGATCTCCGTTCCGGGATCCGAAATCAGTTTCACCCATCATATCGTCAGTCTGTTCAACGATTATCCCGGTTATACCCACTCGGAGGAAACGGCCCTGACGGAAATCGGAAAGCGGGGAGGACTCTCTATTTTCGCCCATCCCGGTCGGTATGATCCCTATCCCGCCTGGTACATCTATTTCTATGAACGGCATGATCACCTGATCGGTCTGGAAGTATACAACCAGAGGGATCGTCATCCGGGAGACCGGGCCCTTTGGGACCGCCTGCTGCACATGATGATGCCGGACCGCCCGATCTGGGGCGTTCCGTCCGATGACATGCACCGGACCGAGCACATGGGATGGAACTACAAGATATTCCCATTGGAGGCACTGTCCAAAACCGCCGTTCGAACCGCCCTGGAATCCGGCGCGTTCTATTTCTACAAACCGAACGAGCAAAAGACTTCGCCGACGCTGCACATCACGCGGATTGATGTTGCGGAAAACCGCATTCGCCTGGGAGGGGATGGCGACGTAGACGTCATCCAATGGATTACGCACAACCCGGACACCGGGGAAAGCGAGGTCATTCACAAGGGACCGCAATTGACCATGGCCGACATACCGATGTCCGCCACCTTCGTGCGGGCGCGGATAGTTGGACCGGAAGGGGCCGCTTATACCCAGCCGTTCGGCATCTGGACCGGTATACCCCGCGAGCGGCCCGGTATCCCGCCGGGCGAACTTCAGGAATTGGACGGCTGGAACCGGTACCAGGACCGGGACGCCGAACTGGTCCTTGATTCCGTGGAAGGAAAGAGCGGCAACGCACTGAAGATATCCTATGACCTGGCGGACGGGGATTGGGTTTCCGTCCTGAAATCGGTCGGCTCCATTGAAGAGGACTCCGTGATCCGCTTTGAGATCAGGGGGGAAGGCCGCGGGAATACCATCGAACTGAAGATGGAGGATGGAAGCGGAGCGACCTGGGGACAGACGTTACCCATGAAGACGGAGGCCGATTCATGGTACGGCATGGAAATCCCCGTGACGGATCTGACGTACTGGTGGGGCGGCGAGGAAGGAGCGCCGATGAACCTTTCGCGCGTTGGTCTCAGTTTTGCGATCGTGGAGAAATGGGGAGATCCCGGCGGCGCCGGCACACTGTACCTGGACAACATAAGCATTCGATAACGGATGTCCTATTTTCCGGTTGGCCCCCGACGCGCATGCGTCGCCCAGACCCGTTTTCGCGGTTTCCGGCAATAGCCGACCGTATCTTTTCGCCCTACGGTTGGTGCACATCCCGGCTCTGTTCCAGGAGCAGCCCGCTCCACTCGCCATCGCCGTCCCGGACGCAGACCCGGAGGCCCAAACACGTAAACGCTTTGACCACGGAATCGGTTTCGTCATGGCGTATTCCGGAGAGGATCCAATATCCCGAACCGCAATTGAGCAGGCTCGATGCGGAGTTGATCAGCAACGAGGCATAGAGATTCGCGCACACAATCCGGTACCGCTCCCGGTCCGGATCTTTTGGGTTCCTATTCGTGCCGACATCGGTTCCCGGGGAGGGGTATTGGACGCGTCCAGCGCCCGCTCTTTTACCGTTCGCATCGGTCACCTCGTGAACAAATCCGGTATCCAACGAGGCTTCCCGCCACTCGATACATTGGTCCACCCCGTTCAATATCGAATTTTGACGGCTTTGCTGGATACTATGCGGGTCGTTATCCATCCCGACCACACGCGGGATGCCGAGGCGGGCGGCCGCAATGGCCAGAATGCCGCTCCCGCATCCGACATCGAGAAGGGATTCGGGATCTTCGGCGACGCACAGGCGATCGATCATCTCGAGACAAAACCGGGTCGTGAAATGATCCCCGGTCCCGAAACTTAACCCGGGATTGATCAGTACAACGCGTCTCTTTCCGGCCCGTACGCGTTCGCGTTCCCAAACCGGACAAATAAGAAGACGCTGTCCGATCCGCCGCGGCTTGAAATGATGCCGCCAGAACGTTTCCCAATGTTCGGCGCGGCAAGGACGGATGGATACATGCCGGCCCGGAAAGCGGACCCGCACCAATTCTCCGGCGAGGATGGCCTCATTGACCCGATCAAAATACACCTCAACCCGGATTCTGTCCGAGTCCGGCCGGCCTGACTCAACCGGTTCGCGATTGAACGCCGCGCGTAGATATTCCGAGAGCGTTTCGGCTTCCTCCGCTCCCCCCTCGAGAACCAGCACGCCGAGGGTATTTGTGGAAGTTGCAGACATATCGTGTCATGGAATATTTGGTTGTGTCCCGGATCTTGCGGCACGCACTATTCAAAAGACTTTTCCATCTTCACGACCGGGAGCCTCCTACTCAAACAAATCCATCAACTCCCTGGGTATCGCTTCGATGCGCCACCGGGGCTCTTCCAACGTACCGCGCAACCGCAACTGCAGGATGCGCGATACGGGAAACGTCAGAAACCGGACGGCGTCGACCAGGAAGCCGCGCCGCAGGGGCTCCACTTGTACCCGGAAGTTAAGGTCATCATCGAGGTGATAGTGTCCCCATCCCCGTATGCTCAGTATGTTTCCCTCGATCCGGATATCATCCATGTGAACCCGGCGGTCCCCCACTTCATATTCGGTTCGGAGATCCGTCTGTGTCGCGAAACCCAAACCCGGATAGATACGGCCCAGAATCTGGGACAGCCCCCCCAACAACGGTATTTGAAAAACATGTCCATCGCGAATCCGTACCCTCCCGTCGCCTTCGATATGCTCCCGCCACTCTTCTCCCGCTATTCCCCGCAAGGAAAAAGAGCTGGTAACCAGTCCTTCGAACCCCTCTCCTTCCGTTTGTTTCAGCTGTCGTATAAAATCCCCGAATCGCATGTCGCGTGCGGCGCCTTCCACATCGTACCGGACTGACCCGCCCGTCCCGATACCCGCCAACGCAATAGCGCCCGTCACCCGGCCGCCATAGAGGTTCATGTCGATATCGGATATCTCCACGCGATCCCCGGTCGCGTGCCATGTGAACGATCCCGTGTCGGCCAACAGCCATCGCCACCCCAGGCGTTCCGCCTGCGCGAGCGCCCGGTAATCCGTCTGCTCATGATACCCTCCATATCCGACACGGCCTTTTACGCGTATATCCGCCGGGCCCGCAAATCGAAACGGACGAAGCGCCACTTCCAATTCAGGCTCGCCCAGACGGATAAGCGCCTTGGGGTCGATGCCGCTTCTCACATCCAACCACACCCATTTCTTTTCGAATTGCTGTTCGTATACACCGGTCAACTTTCCCTCCGGCCGGGTTACTCGAATCGGATCCATACGCATGTGCCGGTCTTTGACGGTTACATCCGCACGAAATGCGCCGATCGATGAGCCCCGAAATAGAAAATTCGATCCGCCCAGCACTCCTCTGAATGCAAACTGCGATGGATCCCGGTAGGAACCGGAAAACGTTCCGTCGGCCCGGGGCAGATCTTCACGAAAGGACATGGAACGTATCAAACGCAGGACATTGGTAGCCCGACCCAGCACGGGAATAAGTTCATGCGGATCGAAATGACCCACCATGTCCCCTGAATACGTCAGCGCATCAAAATCGGTTTCGAATATTCCCGATACCGTGCCTTTGCGGTCGCCACGGCCGACGACTCCTTGGTGGATATGTACCTGCAGCCGATTCGTTCGCGCCCGGACCGTCATTTCCGCCTGTTCCAGCCATACGCCATGAAGGTCAAGGCCCGAGGCCGATACCTCGCCGTTGATGCGATCCCAGACCCGGCCTACCGGAACCGGCCCGATTTCGGCATCCACGACAAGCGGGCCGTCCACAAATATGCGCAGATCGTCCAAATGGCGTCGATGCCCGACGGGGATGAGATTCTTCCAATAGAGCGGCGGAAGGCTCGAGTGAAGCCGCGCTTCTAGCCTGTCCGCTTCCAGGTCCAGGCGGGCCGTAACCTCCAATCGATGTTCACCAAAACGGGCCGAAAGCGGTCGAATGTCCACGGTTCCATCCGCATACCGAAATGCGCAGTTCCACTCATTGAAAAGCATCCCCCGCATCCGGGTGAGCCCACCCCCGGCCGTCAGGAAAACGCGGTTGTCAGCCGGGTCATCGGGATAGAGCATGAACTCGAATTGAAGGACGGCTTCCTCCTGATACTGCACGGCATTGATTTCGGACACGAGATCGGGCAACCAGGCCCTCTGTGCCGAGAGAACGTCCCGGAACCCATCCCTCGGAACACGCTCCGTTTCCGGATCATCCTCCCCCGTATCGACAAACCCCCGTCCTTCGATCCGAAGCCCCCCGGCCTCGGCATGGAATTCCGCCAACCGCATGCCTTCAGGCTCCATCCTGATGACCGCGTACATATCTTGAATGCCCAGGACGTGCGGGTCTTCCGCCACACGAAGGGGGCCTCCCACATTGACCATGAGCAGGCCGCCGACAATCCGAATCCGTGTCAGCTCGAAGGAACGCCGGAAAAGACGGGCGGGACGAAAGGCGCCTGCGACGGCACGAGCCTGAAAGGTCGGCAGTTCATCGTCCTCATCGGCATACACCACCACCCGGTCGGCCACCAGTCCCTTCCCCAGCGTAAACCGGATCCGTTCGAATTGAATGTCGTAACCGGTCTCCTCCAGCCGGTCATGGATTCGGTTCGTGAAGAGACCGGGAATACCAATGCGACTCACATAGCCGTAGGCCAGGAGGATCAAAAGAACCGATACGGTCAATCCCCGGTACGCATGGCGAAGCCGCCTTGTACCATCAAGTCGGCTATCGTATTTTGAATTCTGATTGGTCATCATCCCTGCTACGAAGCAACCTATCCGTCCGTTTCTTCGTCCTTGCGCAATAGATCCCGTAACAGGATGATCCGGGTATCCCGGTCAACCAGGAAGATAACATCCTGTCCCCGGCTCATGGCATACACGGAACCATCTTCCCGCGTGGCCCCGAAATAGATGGTTCTGGCAATCCCGTTCTCACCGGTCAACCCGAGCGTCAGCGTGGCCGTGGGCGTATCCAGTCCATGGACTTCCCGGTCAACCTCCTCTTTGGCCGCGTATTCCATGACCTGAAAAACCGAAAGCGTTTCCAGCATGTCCGCAATGGCGGCGGGCCGTACTTCGCCTTCCTGTTCCACATCCGGAACAAATTCCTGATCCGGACCGCGCACCACGACCTGTTTTCTCCCGTCGTATTCAAGACGGATACGACGGACCTGCTCCGGATTGATGGCAAAGACCCGGCGGTCGCGATAATAGAGCGGGTCAAGGGAAACGGTCTGCAGGATATCGTCCGCTATTTCATACAGGGTCGGCGCGCCCTTGAACTTGACGATTCGTCCGCCGTCAGGCGAAACAGGTCCGATAATCAGCGCATATTGCCTCGGTGTTTCCGTGGCGCCCGCGGCTCTTTCGGACAGAATCAACGTCAGGGGATCCTCCTCCGGCCAATCCCACTCTTCCGGTTCCGGATCATCGATGAAGGTTCGTACGCGGGCGCCGGTCCACGCCGTCAGCAGGGACTGAACGCGTTCCCGGTCCGCCTTCCAGTTTCGGGGCTCCACCACCTGCCAGGTATCGGTTTCCGCACGCTTCAGATGCACGGCTTGTTCCCCCCGTTCTATTCGAACGGAGCCGACATGGTAATCCTTCATGGGAATCAACTGACGATCCCGCAGGGCTTCGGGGCGTACACGTACCGCGTCGAGAATATCCGCAGGGAGGGCGAAAACGCTGTCACCGGGATGGCGTCGGGCGTAAATCAGGTCGTCGGCCCGCTCCAGCGGTGGTCCGAGCAGGATGGTGTCGCCCGTTTCACGCGTATCCGGCCATACGGTGACCTGGAGAACGGTGTCGTCCAGGCCGTACGCCGTCGTATCAGACACCTCGTCGGCCACAAACTCCCGCACCCGCAATTGAAATAAACGGGTCAACACATTTTCCACGGCGGCGCGATCGGCGCGGGCTTGAACCGGCTGCTGTATCCGCCAGGAACCGTCCGCGGCCCGCGCCAATTGGAGAAACCCACCCGGCCGCCGGATTTCCAATCGGTTCACTCTCAGGGGATCGCCGTGCAGTACAATACGGTCCCGCAACGTCACGGCATCCTCCGGGAAATAGTCGAACAGGCGCCGGTCCATCGCCACGATATCTTCCTGTCCCGACTCCATGACATATACGGCATCCCCCAAGGGGGCCGTCCGGCCGATCAGGATTACGCGGCGGAGGCGTTCGTCCCCGAACATGAGCCGGCGGCGGGGCCGTTCCAAGCCGTAATCCGCCAAGGTCAACCCCTGCTGTTCCCGTTCCCGGGCGGTAATGACTTCCCCGCGCTGAAGCGTCCTGAGCCCATTTATCAGTCGATCAATTTCCCCGCCGTCGGCACGCGCATGAACCGGCTCATGCAACATCCACATCCCTTCCTTCCGGACGCACTCAATCACCTGCTCGTCCCCTTCGAACCGGATAAACGTGATTTGATCGGGGATCATGCGCAGGACATGCCACGCGATTTCCCGGCGCTCCTCAAGCGACCGTTGTTGGCGCTCCACCAGGCCGATGTATCCGCCCAGCATCAACGCGACCAGCAACAATAGAATGGTCGTTCGTGTATTCATTACATCACCTCACCGCCGCCGGCTCCATACCATGAGCCCCAGCAGGATAATTGTGCCCGGCAATCCGGCCGTCACGATCCAGAACAGCCGCCTCAATTGCCGGCGGCTTAGCACCAATTCCATCTGCTCATAGGCGCTGGGCGTAATGCTCAATCCTTCCTCCCGTTCGAGCAGCCAGTTCAACGCACTCATGAAAAAGTTCACATCACCGCCGGTCATGGCGCCGTTGGATACAAATCCCGAATCCCCGAACACCACCACGCGGGTGGGTTGAATCTGCACGTCGATACCGGGAACCGGCCCCCGCTCAACCGCCACCGCGACGGATATCGGCCCGGGACGATCCACGCCCGGATCATACCGAACCGGACTTTGTTCCAGGTCGCGCTGTGACCATCCGGCCTCCGAACTGGTCGCCAGCACCGTGACATAGGGTCGATCCGCCTGGCCGGCGCCCACATCCGAAACCCGCGATGCCGGTTCCACCGACCGCGGCGTATAGAATACCGGGGTCACCCCGCGCAGTGGCCGCGTGATGGGATGGTGCCCGAATTCGGTGATGAACAACTCGCGGCCGGTCAGGGTTCGCGTCGAATCGACGACAATGTCGTCACCGATCTCGGCTCCCCAATCCGCAAGCAGGGGCTCCAAACCGGTCCGGGTATAGGCGTCCAGCATCACCATCAGCCGTCCGCTGGCCTCCAGGTAGTCCGAAATGAGATCCAATTCCGGTTGGGGTATGCGCCCCGCGGGACCGGCCACAACCAGCACGTCGCACGAATCCGGTATGGTGCCGGCCTCCCCGAGAACCAGGGTTCGAACTTCGATGTTTTCCCGCCGGATACGCCGGGCAATGCCGGAATATCCCGCGTACCGATCAAAGCTGTTGATATCGCGCTCGCCGTGGCCGCCCAGAAAATAGACCACGGGTTTCCGGTCCTGGATCACGCCGTGAATGGCTGACGAAAACACCGGCTCGCCCCAAAACACCCGGGAAGGCTGTTCTCCGCCGCGCCGTGCCGCCCGATGGTCGAACTCCACGATATCCGCGGCCTTCACATACACGTGCCGGCCTCCGGAATGAAAGACGACCCCATTGGGTTCCTGCACATCAAACCGTCGCGCCAACTGCTCCGTGCGCGCCAGGTTCCGGTCGGGATCCACATATTCAACCCTGACCAGATGCGACGCATACCGGTATTCCCGCAGCAGGTTATCCACATCATGGAACAAGGGGTGTCCCCGCTGAAAAAACATCACGGCATCCACCCGGTTCGTGAGGTTCTCCAGCAGGGTTACCGTTTTGTCGGACAGGTGGTACAGTTGAGCGCGGCTCCAATCCGCCCGGACATGGTACCGACTCGACAGGTAATTGATCATCCCGATTACCGCGACCGCCAGAACCAGGGAAACCGACACGTTAACGCCCGTGGAAAACCGTTTCCACCTTGCGCTTCGCATATTTCGCCGGCTTTCCTTGTTCGTGTTCATCCGCCTGTATTCCTATGATTTCCAATGCCGCGATTCGACCACCTTGACCGTCAGGAACAGCATAAAGACCGTCAGCGACACATACAGCACCACCGGACGCGAATCCACCGCGCCGCGAGAAAAATCCATCATGTGGATAACCGCTGAAAGATACCGGGTCATCTCCTGTATCCAGGCCTCACGAACAAAGTACGGCGCGAAGCCCAGCAGGAAGAAACCCGCCAGCAGGGCAAAGGCGGTCATGGCCGCGATCGTCTGGTTGCGCGTGATCGATGAGGTGAACACCCCCACCGAAATAAAGAAGGAACCGATAAGAAACACTCCGAGATAGGCGCTCAATACCGAGCCCCCATCCCATGCCCCGCCGCCCCCCCCGAAGGCGCGAAGGATCCCAATATAGCCGATCGTGGGCGCCCACATGAAGACAAAGAAAAACAGGGCCCCCGCATACTTCGCCAGGACCACTTCCGTGTCCCGGACCGGCGCGGTCAGCAACGACTCGATGGTGCCCGATCGCTTCTCCTCGGCCAGCAGTCGCATGGTGATGAGCGGCGTCACCACCAACATGGCCAACCAGAAGAACATGCTCTCACCCAGCATAATCCGCATGACGGATTCATGGGTCGGCCCTTCCACCAGCACGGATACCAGCATCCAGAAACCGGTTCCCATGAGAAGAAGAAATAACACGAGCACGATGTACGCCATCGGCGAGTAGAAATAGGAGGCCATTTCACGCCGCAACAAAGTCCAGAACGCCCTCATGATTCCGGCCTCCCTTCACTTTCGGTCAGGGAGACGAAAACGTCTTCCAACGTGCCGGATTCCTGTCTTAATTCCCGCATGGCCCATCCATGTCGAACGACCGTTTCAAATACATTCATTCGCAGATCCACTTCGCGGGCCGACTCGATGGCATACCGCGTCCATCCGCCTTCCCGGACAACCCGAATCCGATGAATATGCGGCAGGGTATTGAGCACACGCACCACTTCGTCCCGGGGCCCCTGAATGTCGGCCACCACCGAAACCCCTCCGGGTATGAATCCCTTGAGCCGGCCGGGCGTATCCGCGGCGACGATCCGGCCCTTATGAATAATGAGCACCCGGCCGCAGACCGCCTCTACCTCCGGAAGTATATGCGTGCAGAAAAGAATCGTATGCCGTCGCGACAACTCGCGAATCAACGTGCGAACCTGGCGATTCTGGATGGGATCCAACCCGAGGGTGGGTTCATCCAGAATCAACAAGTCGGGTTCGTGCACCAAGGCATCCGCGAGTCCGACACGCTGGCGGTACCCGCGCGAAAGCCGGCCCATGATCTGTCGGCCCACGTCCTGCAGACCACAGGCCTCCTTCACTTCTGAAATCATGCGCCGCTTCCGATTTCCGCTCAACCCTTTCAGCCGCGCGCGAAAGCGCAGATACTCATCGACCCGCATGTCCGGGTACAGGGGGACCGTCTCGGGCAGGTATCCGACACGCCTCCGCACCTCCAGGGAATTGTTGAACACATTGAATCCCGATACCGTAACCTGGCCGCCCGTGGCGGATAAATATCCGGTGATAATGCGCATAATGGTCGTTTTGCCGGCCCCGTTCGGCCCCAGCAAACCCACCACCTCACCGCGCTCTACTTCAAACGACACGTCGTCCACCGCGGCGGTTCCGCCGTATCGCTTGGTCAAATGGGTTACCGATATCATTTTTTTCCGGAAATGTGTCCTGCCCGATACTCTTATTACTATCATCATCCCGGTCGTCAGACAATCTTTTGAAGGAATGGATGCAGGCGCCGGAAGAGAGCAATGCAACGTCGGTTTATCGGTAAAGCATAATCCGTTTGGCCTTGCCGTCAAGCCGGGGAAAGGAGGTACATATCAACCCCGTCGAACACATCAAAATGCGTTTTCCCGGCCACCGCCCCTTGTTCCCTTACTATTCCGGTCCTTTCGCACCCGCGCGATCCGCCGGTATGATCCGGGAAACGACGGATCCTCTCCATCCGTTTCCATGTTCTGAACGGCACCTGCAATGCCTGTGGGCCGATCCGTCCATGAGGCCCGGGTTGTTTTCTTCACGGGACGGCGAACCCGTCCGGATCGAACATCCCGGAAGATGGAACCTGGAGGCCGGGCCTGACTTTCTGGGATCCGTGTTGGTCATCGGAACCCACCGGCGGAGAATCGTAACAGACACGGAAATCCATGTGCATCCCCACGACTGGTTGCGTCACGGGCACGGGAAGGATCCCCGGTATGCCCGTGTAGGATGTCATGTGACCTGGTTCGAGCATGTGCTGTCACCGGACAGGCTGCCCGCCGGATGCATACAAATGGCCTTGCGTCCCATCATGAGTGTGTGGCCCGGCTTTTCCTTTGAAGCCATCGACGTCTCGGTTTATCCATATGGAGCCCGCGCTCCGGTCCCTCCCTGTTTCCGAATCCTGAGGGACTGGAGCCCGCATCAAAAGCGGGCGCTACTTGCTACGGCGGGAGAAGAACGTCTTCGGCGTAAGGCGGAACGCCTGGCCGCCCGCATTCGTGAAAGAGGCGCGGATCAAACCCTCTACGAGGAATTTATGGCCGGCCTGGGGTACAAACACAACAAGCGCCCATTCCGGCAACTGGCGGAGACGATACCGATCGACACCCTGCGCCGGCATTCCGACGGCGATCCCATCATCGGTTATGCGCTTCTCCTTGGCGCCGCCGGGTTGTTGCCGGAACACATCGATCCCGCCTGGGACGCCGAAACCCGTTCTTTCGTCCATCGCCTGTGGAAGCTTTGGTGGAAGCACCGGACAGGCAAGCCCGCGGACACACCGCCCGCGGAGCGTTGGCGCTTCGATGGCATGCGTCCCGCCAATCATCCGGCACGCCGTCTCATGGCCGCGGCTCTTCTGGTGGTACAACAATCCGGCCCGGCCGAGTTATGTACAGGTTGGGCCGCACAACACCCCGCGCATTGGCCCGGTACGGCCGTGTCGGCCTTGACGGCCCTGTCGGATCCGTACTGGTCGCATCGCACGGGATGGAATGCGCCCCGCCGGCCCGGAACCATCGCCCTCATCGGGAAGGCCCGTGCCACATCCCTGTTATTGAATGTCGTGCTGCCCTTTCTGGCGGGCAACCGGAGGTTTTCGCGGGCCGTCCGGGCCGCCCTGGAAGCACTGCCCCCGGAACCCGACAACGGCATCATCCGTCAAGCCGCCACAAACCTGTTCGGCCCGGATCATCCGCCGTCATTCTACCGGAATGCACTGCGCACACAGGGATTGATCCAGATCTTCCAGGACTTTTGCCTGAACGACCGCGCCCAATGCGCCACCTGCCCCCTGCCCAAAGCATTGGCCGCATCATCGTCCGGAAAAACGAAGGTACACACCGCATGACGAATCGCGTACGCTATAGACGCGGCAAGGTGGTCGAGAACGGCTGTTTACAACGGGTCTTCTTCCGTCGATTCCGGCCGGACGGAAAATTGGGCGCAGGTATCCGTCGCCGCAACTTCCTTTTTGTGTATTCCACACCACTGCGTAAACGGATTAACCACGTAATGGCGGCAATACCGGCATAGGGACCGATTTTCGTCCTCCTTGAACACGGATACGGTTTCCGACCGGTCGGAATCATCAAACACACGTATCGCCGAAGCCTCCCTGTAGGGCACGCCCCCCCCTTCCTCATAGACATGACCGCAACCGGAACAGGAAAGAATGTCGCCGGCTTTCCTAAGACCCTCGTATTTCGGCTTCCGTATCAGCAGGGTTTCCTGCCCGCATGCCCGGCAGATGATTTCGACTTTCTTCTTTTCACTCATGCCCTCATCACTCCGGTATCCGTTGAACCCCGGAAGAAGTCGCTATCTCAAGACTTCGAACGCGCCTTGCGCAATCGCTTCCGGGCGGCGAACTCCGGCGCCTCTTTCAGGCACAATCCCAGAATCCGGAAGGATTCCTTCAACGAACGCAGGCTTTCTCCCTTCAACTCCACGGGATCCCGGCCGATATCAGTCCATCCCGGCGTTTCCAAATCATCCGGCGGCAACGCCAACTCCTCCCAGTGATGGAAAAGGCGTCCCCACGGGCTGTGCAATATGTTCCGAATTAATTTCTGGTGGGTCGGATACCAGAAGGTATCGTGATACAAAACGCTCGCCAGGTAGGCCCAGGGGGCCAGAATGGTTTTCAGCGACCATTCCACCGGCTTCTTCATCCACCCCCAGTAGATCAAATGCTGCATGCGGCTGGCAAAGGTCATCCGCTTGTAGGGCCCCACAAAATTCCAGTGTTCCCGGGCGGCCTCCTCATCCCCGACACACTCGATCTCACGCGGATCCCCGCACCCCAAACCCGCTTCATGGGCCAAGCGAATGAACTTCACATCGCGCAGGGGATCAAATCCCATCAGCTTCGCGGCAACCGCATCAATGGCCACCTGGTCGGCGGAAGCCAGAAGGACATTCTTCTCATGCGGCACCATGCAGCGCGGACCCGGTCCGTCTCCCGCGAACGTGCCGTCCATGACGGCAAAAATACCCCGGTGTATCTTCTTCTGGATCATCAGAAGATCGACCAGTGTTTCGTGAATCACCGGATGCGTCCAATGCCGCTTTTCGTTCAACAATCCGCCGAAAGCGTTCTTCATGGCACCGGTCATCGTGGTGAATACATGCGTCTTCACGGTGGGAAGATGTATGATGTTCTCCCCCATAAACCGACGCGGAATCATAAACCCCTGCGGGTACACCTCGTTGAGGCAAAGAAAACGATCCGCCAGGTCTCCCACCGCTTCACGAATGTGTACCCATTCCTCATCCCCTTCATACAGATGGATATTTCTCAATCCATGCGCCTCCACCACGGGAAGCTGCTTGTTCTCCCGCTCACCCAGATGAGCATCTATGACCACCGTTCGGTTATGACAACCGTGCAGAAGCCCCGGATCGTACCCGTCCCGCTTCATGGCGCGGATTACCCCGTCCAGTTGCCACGGCGTGGTTGAACAGCCGGGGTAGAAGAAATGCCAGCTGATATTGATCTTTAATGCGGTATCGACCTTTCGGTCAATGACCTCCTGATATCCGGCCAGGTTCATCACTTTGTGATAATCCGTAAGAATGGTGGCCGGTGACGTCTTTACAATGGCAACTCTGGATTTTTGCATTCCGCCTCTATATTAAATCGCTTTAACTCTATATACTTACTCTGGTTTGGATTCAATATCGGTCTGCGAAATATCTGTCAAGGCCCGTGCGATAGCCGGAATGATTCCGTGGACACCGTAATGGATTTCGGATAGGATAAACGTGTTTATAGCAAGCATTTATCATAAGGAAAGCCCATATCCGTTATGTCAAAATCTCAGTTGAATTTGGAAAGCGAACAACATGGTGAATCACTGGTCATTCGTCCCGTGGGCGTCATCGACGCATCAAATATGGACCGGTTCCAGAAAATGATGGAGGAAATGTGCCGCAAGGAATCTCCGCGGCTGGTGTTGGATTGCCATGATTTGTCCTATATGAACAGCTCGAGTTTCGGACTTCTGTTCCATTTTCACCGGCTCTGCGAATCACACAACGGCGATTTCCGTATTTGTCGGGTTCCTCACAAGATCGACAGTGTCATTCGGATCCTTGGATTGCACAGCATTTTATATATCCACAAATCATTGGAGGATGCCCTGGCCCGGCAATCCGGCCCGGCCTAGCGCCTGAAATCATGGCGTCGCTTAAAAAAGATAATTTTGTCCTCATGGTACCCGGACATCCGAGTTCCCTCTCCGTCATACGCTGGGTGGTCACCCGCCTCGCGCGCGCCGCGGACCTCACTCCCGACCAGGTGGATCAGATCGAAATCGCCGTTGACGAAGCCTGCACCAATGTGATCGAGCATGCCTACGAATCGCTTCTTCCCAAACCCCCCATTCATCTGGAAATCCAGACCAAGGACGAACAATTCGTGGTGGATGTCATCGATTGCGGGCAAGCGTTCGACTACGACTCTTTTGTATCGCCCAAAATCCCGGAGCACTGGCTGGAAGGACATGAACGGGGCGTCGGCATCTTCCTGATCCGCCAATGCATGGATGAAGTTCTATACGATGTGCTGCCCGACGAGCGGAACCGGATGCGCCTCGTAAAGAAGCGGCATCCCTTGCCTCTATCCGAATCCCAGCCCGACCCCTGCTGATTTCGGGAAACGGAAGTGTTGCGTATTTTCCGATATCCGTTATTTTTTCATGTTGCGGCCCATCCTTTATCAAAGGCCGGTGCATCATGGGTTTTGACCGTTTCAATCGCGATATACATTATCTTCGGATCTCGCTGACGGATATGTGCAATCTTCGGTGCCTGTACTGCATGCCCGAAGATATGCCGTTTCGAACTCCCGACACGCTCCTGCAGGATGATGAAATCCATCGGCTGGTTCGGATTTTCGCGCGGCTGGGGTTCAACAAGTTTCGCCTTACCGGCGGAGAGCCGACCCTTCGGTCCGGGATCGTCAACCTGGTGCAACGGATGGCCGACACACCCGGAGTAAAGGTTCTGGCCCTGACCACCAACGGGCTTACCCTGAATCGACTGGCGCATCCCCTGAAAGAAGCCGGCATTCAACGAATCAATATCAGCATCGACACCCTGGATCCGGAGAAATACAGACGGCTCACCGGCCGGGACGCCCTGGATACGGTCTGGGCGGGTATCCGGGCCGCCGAAGCCGCCGGCCTGGAAATCAAGCTCAACACCGTGGTTATCCGCGGATACAACGACCGGGAAGACGCCGTAGACCTGGCACGGCTCACGCAGGAGCATGACTGGCAAATACGCTACATCGAGGTTATGCCCATGGGCCATGTCGTCGATTTTCAAAAACAACACATGGTGACCGAGTCCGAACTTCGGTCCACCATTTCAGCCGGATTGGGTCCCATGGACATCCTCCACGAGGGACGCCTGGATGGAGAAGCCCGCGTCTACCGATTGCGCGGCGCCCGGGGCACTCTTGGATTTATCAGCGCCGTGTCGCAACCCTTCTGTTCGGGTTGCAACCGCGCCCGGCTCACGGCCGACGGACGGCTGCTGATGTGCCTGTTGCGCGACCACGAGCTCAATCTGATGCCCCTCTTGCGAAACGGCGCCACCGACGGGGACCTGGCCGACCGGATCGAAAAAGCCGTATGGTTGAAACCCTGGGGGCATGGCTTGTCGGAAGATATTCATCCACGGCGGAACATGTCGGAGGTTGGAGGATAAACACACGGGACTGCGCATATCCATGACAACCGAAATCCCACAGGCGGGTCCGCAAACCATGATCCGCGTCGAGGAAGCGGATTCGTTGATCCGTCGCCATTTGCCCCGCTACCCCACGGAGACCGTCCCCCTGGACCAGGCGCACGGCCGCGTGCTCCGCGAGGACCTGTACGCCGACCGTGACCTCCCCCCCTTCAACCGCGCCACCATGGACGGCATAGCCATCGCCGGCGCCGCACGGGATCGAGACACCCGGGAATTCCGAATCGAAGCCACCATACATGCCGGGGAACAGCCGCCCTCCCTTTCCAACCCCGAAACGGGCTGCGTGCTCATCATGACGGGCGCCGCGCTTCCTCCGGCATGTGACTGCGTCATCCCGATCGAGGAGCTGACCATCCGCGACGGATGTGCGCGACGTGAACCCGGCACGGACGTCCAAGCCTTCCAACACGTTCATCGCCAAGGCTCGGACCGAATGGCGGGCGACCGGATATGGCCTGCCGGCTCGCGGCTGAACGCCGTTCATATGGCCCTGGCCGCCTCCATAGGCCGTTCACGCCTGCAGACGGCGAAGTATCCCCGCCTGGCCGTCATTACCACCGGAAACGAAATCGTAGCCGTGGACCGGAAAGCCGGCCCGTTCCAGATCCGGTCGTCGAACGACCAGGCTATTCGCACCGCCCTGCTCCGTTCCGGATTCCCGGATTCCGGCCGGTATCACATCCGGGATGACCGGCAGGAAACAGAATCGGTCTTAAAGGAAGCCCTGAAAGCACACGATGGCATTATCCTGACGGGAGGGGTGTCCATGGGCCAACAGGATTTCGTGCCGGACTCCCTCGAATCGCTCGGGGTCCGCTGCATATTTCACAAAGTACGGCAGCGGCCCGGAAAACCGTTCTGGTTCGGGGTGACGCCCGATCATAAGCCGGTATTCGCCCTTCCCGGCAATCCGGTTTCCACTCTGGTCTGCCTGCACCGTTTCGTGGTACCGCATCTCGAAGCGGCGCTGGGCGTACACCCTCCCCGCCCCGTGTTCGCCGTCCTGGAGGAAGACGTTGTTTTCACATCGCCGCTCACGTACCATGTGCCCGTGAAAATCGAATCTCGATCCGACGGCCGCATCTGCGCGTGGCCCGTACCCACGCACACATCGGGAGATCTTGCCTCGCTGCAGCAGAGCCAGGGCTTTGTCGAACTGCCGCCGGCCGAATCTATCGCACCCCGGGGAACAACCGCTCCATACTTCAGGTGGATCTGATGAAACCGAGTCATGTCGACAAGAACAATCGACCGCACATGGTACCCATAGGCGACAAGAAGACAACGCGGCGGACCGCTCGCGCGCAAGCCGTGGTGTGTTTCCCCCCGGGTTGGCTGCAACGAATTGACGCCGAAACCCTCGAGACGGAAAAAGGGCCGATCGCTCACACCGCTATTCTGGCCGGTATTCTGGCGGCCAAGAAAACCGGCGACCTCATTCCGCTCTGTCATACCATCGCGCTGAACCATTGCCATCTGGACGTGACCTTGCGGAACGATTCGGAAATATCCATCGAATCCCGGGTCGAAGCGGATCATCATACCGGCGTTGAAATGGAGGCGCTCACCGCCGTTTCCATTGCCGCGTTAACGGTGTACGACATGTGCAAAGCCCTGGGACACGACATACAAATCACGGATATCCGCCTTCTGGAAAAAACGGGTGGGAAAAAGACATACCGGCTGAACGCCCCCTGAACCCGGTATTCCCCCGTTCATTGCCGTCCGCACCATGCGGGACTAGAGATCCAACAGGACCACTTCAGGAAGGGCCTCCCAGTGGCCCCTTTGAGCGGCTTTTTCGAGGGTTTTCGCGCAAAACACGCGCAATTCCTCCATGCCGCGCCGAACCCCGGATCCGGAACCGGCACTTCTCGCCAAGCGGCGTGCCATGCCCGCGCATCCGCGTAAACCGAGCACCCCCTGCCCCCGGCTATCATGCCAGACACCGGACAGGCGCATCAGAAGAGGGTGAAGCGTCGTGGGCAGGTACAATTCGAGGCACTCGCCTTCCCGCCACAGGCGGTCGAAATCCAGCACCCAGACATTCGCATTACCGGCGCTCATCCAGGTCGAACACCTAACCGCGCCGAGCGCCGACGCATTCAGCAACAGCGCCGGGCCGTCGCCATGGCGACACAACTCCAGCGCCGTGTCGCGAAACGAAACACGTTCCGCCCGAACCTCCATCCATCGCATGGCCGCCCGCTTCTCGCCCACGCACCACAAGGCCCGGCATAGAAACGCAGATAACGCATCGGTGTCGAAGACGGGTCGTTGATACGCATCGAAACAAAAGCGGGCCACCCCCCGGGTCAATTCCTTCACCCGCGCCTCGTCCAATTGTTCGGGACGGCACCAGCGAACAACATCCCGGGCCAACTGCCGAGCCAGCACTTCCTCCGGCTCAATCTCTTCCCTATGGACATCCCAGATCATTCGCGCCCGATCAGGCTCTCGACTTCACTCAGAAATTGATTGATGTCCTTGAACCGTCGGTAGACCGACGCAAACCGGATGTACGCCACCTCATCCAGCTTCTCCAGCGCCTCCATCACCTTCTTGCCCACAACCGCACTGGGTACGTCTCGTTCATATTCCGCTTCCAGTTCATTGAATATCCCGGAGACAACATTCTCAATCTGTGTCCGGCTGATCGGCCGCTTTTCACACGCACGAACGATGCCGTTCAGAAGCTTGTTGCGATCCAGGTCCTCATAGCGGCCATCCCGCTTGATAATCCGGATATGGGCCTTCACAACCTCCTCATAGGTTGTGAACCGGTGTTCGCAATGAAGGCATACACGCCGCCGCCGGATAGCCTCCCCCCCGCGAGCCGCTCGTGTATCGGTAACTTTATCATCCACATGGCCGCATTTCGGACAGCGCATGGCAATCTCCCACCTGTGGCTTTCAATTTATAGGGTACCGGAGATTGCTAGCATACAACATATGGTAGGGTCAAGAAATAGGTGGATAAAAAGCTGGAATGGCAGCCCAAAGCATCTTACGGTCGCTTCGAACTGCCATTCCTTAGTTCGTCGATCTTCCCGGCAGTTACATGCCGGGAAGGTCGTTATTTCTTCTTAGCAGCTTTCTTCTTCGCTGTTTTCTTCTTGGCTGCCTTTTTAGCCGGCTTTTTCTTAGCGGCTTTTTTCTTCGCTGTTTTCTTCTTCGCGGCTTTCTTCTTCTTGGCCATGCTCACTCACCCCCTTCTTTCTCGCCACCGGCGAGTTGATTGGGATGGGGTCGATACGATCGCTCTTCGAACCGCAACACGCATCCACCTCATCGCTTACCTCTTCGCCGCCTCCGGGTTTCGCACCCTTCGCGCGACTCAAGGATATCGCTAAATCGACCGGGTTGTGTGCCGGACCTAAATATTACTTCCGGACGTCCCGTCCGCATTTCCTCCGGCGCACCTTCAAACCGCTCTCGCTGTCAAACAACCATCTTCTGCGCTCAAAGATAAAGTAGACGCACTCGAACGTCAAAAATAATATACGTCATTTAACCGTTTTTCTCGTGCGCCTACTAATGTAGGCATGCGTTCATTTTGGGTGATTCCGGCCCATCGGAACCAGGCGGAATCGCTTGGGCGGGGTGCCGCGCGATGCGCGGGTCATGCCTTGGATGCGCGTGCAGCGGGGAGGACGCGTTATCGAACGGTTTTGGTCCGCCGGACCCGGTGATGTTCGGCGCTCACGATGGACTTCAGGGCGGCGTAGGATTCGTCCAGGCGGTCGTTGACGATGACGTATTGATATTCGCGCCAGCGCTTCAATTCTTCACCCGCCATGATCAGCCGACGTTGTATGACCTGTCGCTCGTCTTTTCCCCGGCCCCACAGGCGCAGTTGAAGGTCCTCGATGGAAGGCGGAGCGATGAATACATCGATGTAGGCAAGGCGCATCGGATCATCCGCGGGAGCGGCGTGCAGGTATTCTCGAATCTGTGCCGCGCCCTGAACGTCAATATCCATGAGCACGTCGTAGCCTTCTCGGAAGGCGTCCGTAATGGTCTGTTTCAGCGTCCCGTAACGATGATCGTGCACGGTGGCGTGTTCGATGAATTCGCCCGCTTTTACCCGCCGGTCAAACTCGTCGTCCGAGAGGAAGAAATAGCTCTTCCCGTCCACCTCCCCTTCGCGGGGGGTCCGCGTGGTGCAGGATACGGAATAGATAATCGTATCGTATTCCGCGACCAGCCGGTCGCATAACGTCGTCTTCCCGGCCCCCGAAGGGGCGGATACGGCAATCAACAGGGGAAATCGTTCCAGATTGATCATTCTATGTTCTGCACCTGTTCCCGGATTCGTTCGAGCTCCGTTTTGAATCGAACCACCGCGTTCAGAATTTTCGCGTCGTTCGCCTTGGAACCGATCGTATTGATTTCGCGAAATATTTCCTGCGCCAGAAAATCCATGGACCGCCCGGTGGCGTCTTTCGACCGGATCATCTTCCGCGCTTGTTTAAGATGACTTTCCAACCGTGTCAATTCTTCGGTGATATCCGAACGGTCCGCATAGTATACCACTTCGCGATGAAAACGGTCATCCTTTGCGTCCGGTTCCCATCCCGCGCTTCGCAAACGCTCCTTCAGCGCGTTCCGGTGCCGCTTCAGGACCCGGGGCGTTTCCCCGCGGATCTGACCCACGTGCCGGCGAAGCAGGTCGAGGCGGTCTTCGATATCCTTTTGCAGTTCACGTCCCTCACGGGCGCGCATGCGAACAAGCCCTTTCAGGGCTTTCGAAAGAGCCGTCCCGGCTACGTCCCATATTTGATCCACATCCTCCTCCGGCCGGGCATAGCGCACCACTTCCGGAAGGGACAGCAGGGTGTTTACATCCAGATTGTCCTCAAGGCCGAGACGCGCACCCATGCGCCGAAGGGATTTCACGTATTCCTCGGCCAGGTTATAATCGACCCGGATGGCCTTTCGGCGTTTTTCTTCCGTCCACCGCACCGAAAGATCCACGGTTACCCGACCGCGGCTGATACATTGGTGAATCTCCTCCAGGATCCGGGGTTCCAACGCCGTAAGCCCCCGGGGTAGATTCATCTGCAGATCCAATTGCTTCCGGTTTACGGACGTCAATTCCACGTCGACCGTTACTCCTCCGCCGGTGGCGGAACCGTGTCCATATCCGGTCATGCTTCTCAAGCTCATGAGGAACCCTTCCTCCCTTTGCGCTCACGTTGTTTCCAGTCGGCTACTTCCCGAACGTCCTTGTCGCCACGACCGGATAAATTGATCAATACCACATCATTTTTCGACCATTGGGCGGCCTTTTTGATGACATAGGCGATGGCGTGCGCCGGTTCAAGCGCGGGCAGGATTCCCTCCCATTGGCCCAGCGCTTCAAACGCCCGCACCGCCTCACGATCCGTCACATGGGTGTACTCCACCCGCTTCAGATCGCGCAGCAGGCTATGCTCCGGGCCGACCGCCGCGTAATCCAATCCCGCGCTCACCGAATGTGTGGTCGCGATCTGTCCGTGCCGATCCTGGAGAATGAAGGTCCGCGTGCCCTGGAGAACGCCGAGCCGCCCCGTTGCAAACCGGGCGGCATGTTGTCCCGGACGCACACCCCGCCCGCCGGCTTCCACCCCGGTCATACGTACCCGCCGATCCTGGAGAAAAGGATGAAACAATCCCAGCGCGTTGCTCCCCCCTCCCACACACGCGACCAGGTGCGAGGGCAACCGGCCGATTATGCGCCGGCACTGACTCCGCGCTTCCCGGCCGATGACGCTTTGAAAATCACGGACCATCAACGGATACGGGTGCGCCCCCAGCACCGAGCCCAGCACATAATGCGTATCCCGTACCCGGGTCACCCAGTCCCGCATCGCTTCGCTGATGGCTTCCTTGAGCGTCTGTTGACCCGCCGTAACCGGAACCACCTCCGCACCCAGGCTTTCCATACGGAATACATTGAGTGCCTGTCGTTCCATGTCCACGCGCCCCATGTAAATCACGCATTCCAACCCGAACATGGCCGCCACCGTGGCCGTGGCCACCCCGTGCTGACCGGCCCCGGTCTCGGCAATAATCCGTTGTTTCCCCATCCGCCGGGCCAGCAAGGCCTGGCCAAGCGCATTATTGATTTTATGCGCACCCGTATGGCACAGATCTTCACGCTTGAGATATATGCGGGCCGTTCCCAATTCACGGGTCATGCGTTCCGCGAAATACAGGGGTGTGGGACGCCCGACGTAATGCCGCAGGTAATACTTGAGTTCATCCCGGAATTCCCGGTCACGCCGCAGGCGCCCGTATTCGCGCGCCAACTCCTCCAGGGGGGCCATGAGGGTTTCCGGAACATACATGCCGCCATAGGGACCAAAATGGCCGCGCCGGTCGGGCCGGGTGTTTATGGAGCGTTTCGGCATGCGTCGATAAAATCCTTTACCTTGTTTATGTCCTTGCTGCCCACTTTCGCCTCCACACCGGAACTGACGTCCACCCCCCAGGGACGGACCCGGTTGATGGCTTCGGCCACATTTCCGGCATGCAATCCTCCCGCCAGAACGACTTTTGCGGGCGCCGCCGTTACAAAACGCGCGGCGGCCTCCCAATCCACGGTCCTGCCCGTCCCCCCCGGCTGTGCGTCCCCGCCGTAATCGATCAGGAACGCGGAAACCGAGTCGGCATAGGCCTCCAACGATCCGGGAACGGGACGATTCAAATGAATCGCCTTCCAGATATCTCCGCCCAGCCCGGCGCAGTAATCCGGATCCTCCCGCCCGTGGATTTGCACGATGTCCAGCCCCGCTTCTTCACGGACGACGCGAATCTCATCGCGGGCGGCATCGACAAAAACACCCACCTTTTTGATCGACGCCGGCAAGCCCCGTGTCCACGCCTTCACATCGTCGGCACGCACACACCGCTCGGATCCCGCCCAGAACACGAAGCCCAGTGCGTCGGGCTTCAGCCCGGCAATGGCCTCCACATCCCCGGCGGAGCAGCAACCGCAAATCTTTACGTGGATGCCCATGCCTGGCCCATCAATTCCTTGACGGCTTGTCCGACATCATTCTGCCGCAACAGGTGTTCTCCCACCAGAATCCCGTGCACCCCGGCCTGTTGCAGTTTCAATACCTGCTCGGGAGTCTGTATGCCGCTTTCACTGATCACCGTGGACCCTTCCGGAACCTTGTCCAGCAGGCGAAACGTGTTCTCGATGTCCACTTCCGTGGTGGCCAAATTTCGGTTGTTGATGCCGATAAGCGGGGCCGTCAGCCGGCTCGCACGCTCCATTTCTTCCGCGGTATGGACCTCCACCAGCGAAGCCATCCGCGCCCGGGCCGCGTGATTGATCAGCTCAACCAATGCTTTGTCGTCGAGCGCCGCCACAATCAGCAATACGGCGGAGGCGCCGAGGGCTGATGCATGCCATATCTGCCAGGGATCGATAATAAATTCCTTGTACAGCATGGGCCGTTCCGTTACATCCGCAACATTGATGAAGTCGGATTCCTTTCCCCCGAAGAACGTCTCATCCGCCAGAATGGAAATGGCATGCGCTCCGGCATTTTCGTAGGCTTCCGCGATATGAGCCGGAACCAGGTCGGTCCGGATCTCCCCGGCGCTGGGCGACTTCCGTTTGATTTCAGCAATCAAGGCAATACGTCCCCCACCCAGGCCCGCACGGAAATAAGGCGGCGCGGGACGGATCGTGGCCGTGGATTTGAGCACATCCAATGAAGTTGACTTCTTCTTCTCCTCTATTTCCGCCCGCTTCTGTTCCAGTATCTTATTCAGTTGATTCATGTCCGGATCCTTTCTTCAGGTACGCCTTTATGAAGGGATCGAGCTCTCCGTCCAGCACGGCTTCCACATTGCCCACCTGAACGTCCGTCCGATGATCCTTCACCATGGTGTAAGGCTGCATCACATACGAACGGATCTGCCGTCCCCAGGCGATATCGCCTTTTTCGCCGTAAAACTTTTCCATTTCCTTTCGTTTCTGATCTTCCTCCCATTCATAGAGCTTCGCCAGCAACAGCTTCATGGCCTTGGCCCGGTTCTTGTGCTGGGAGCGTTCCGCCTGACACGCCACCACGATCCCGGTCGGCAGGTGCGTAATACGCACCGCGGAATCGGTGGTATTCACGTGTTGCCCCCCCGCCCCGCTGGAGCGAAACGTATCCACTCGCAAATCCTTTTCCTCGGCCTGCACGTCGATATCATCGTCCACTTCCGCCACGACGTCCAGCGCCGCAAAGGACGTGTGCCGGCGTTGGTTGGAATCAAACGGACTGATGCGCACCAGCCGGTGCACGCCGCGTTCCGCTCTCAGATAGCCATAGGCATACGGACCGCTCACCATGAGAGACGCGCTCTTGATTCCCGCTTCGTCGCCGGGTTGAAGATACAGTACGTCCGCCTTGAACCCATGCTTCTCGGCATACCGCCGGTACATGCGCAACAGCATCTCCGCCCAATCGCACGATTCGGTCCCGCCCGCGCCCGCATGCAAGGTCAAATACGCGTTGTGATAATCGAGTGTGCCGGAAAGCATGGCCTGCAATTCGGCCTTTTTCATCTCCTCTTCAATCCGGTCCACCTGGACCGCGATTTCCGCCGCGGCCGCGTTACGATCCGATTCGGTTTCCTCCATCTCGGCGATTTCATGCAGGTCCAGCGCATCATCCAGCAGGGTCTGGATCCGGTCCAACGGCCCCAGAATATCGCGTAACACATTGGTCCGCGCAATGGCATTCCGGGCCCGGTTCTGGTCATTCCAGAAATCGGGGTTCGCGGCCTCGGCCTCAAGTTGATTTAATTCGGCTCTGCGTTTCGGCTCGTCAAAGATAACCTCGCATTTCCTCTACCCGGTTGTGCAGGTCATCCAATCTTGCCTTGATGTCGTCCAGCATGTCGTTCTCCCGATCTGTCGCGCTTCACTTCGATTTCCGCGACATACTCTAATGGGCGATGCCCGGATCGACAAGCGCGGATATCCGTGCCCCCTTCAACGTAACGACGTCAGGCCACATGCCATGATGGGTATGATCCACATCGCGATGCCCAGCCTGCGTAGTCGCGTTGTATTCATATTGTCATCCGGCGTTGAGATGATGCGGGGTGTCATGCGCGGTCTCATGGTGTTCCGACGGGCGCGCTTAACGGATTGGAGCGCGTGCTCACCGCCACAAAGGCCATTCTAAGTATGCCGAGTGTATAAAGGACTGCGCCATTTGCGCTGAGGGTAATCATAATGGCCCACATCATGCCAAATGGGTTCGTGTCGGCCGGCAGCCTCAAGAATAATACATAGGCACTCTGCAAAGCGGAAAACATGATGGCGCCCAATATGTATTTATCCTTTCGGAGAATGCCGTAGATCGTGAAATAGGCCATTCCCAGCAGGCTGGATGTCGTGGCCGCCAGAAATATCGCGGGATACTTTCCATAGCCCGGGGCACTCTCGGATAATCCGGCGATTACAAACATCGTCACGACCAAACCCACAACGATAATTGTCAGTATTTTCATAAGCTCTCCACCAAATGATACATTTCAGC
>SLKG01000099.1 GCA_007134735.1 Kiritimatiellia bacterium | reverse complement strand
TTCTTGAATAATGGAGGGACGCGCTTCCGCGCGTCCGGGTCACGCGGAAGCGTGACCCTCCATCTTCGGGAGGGTCGGCGGCCTCGCCGACCGCGACCCACCCACACGGTACGATGGGGCATCGACCCGACAGTAGAAGGTCCTTTCGTTTACGGCAAGCCCGTGGTCTCCACTACATCGCCTGGTTGGAATGAGAACCTCACAACTCCGAACAAAGAAGAAAATGAATGGAGAAAGAAAAGAGCCATTAAGGAACTACTGTCGAACTTGGGTTAGCACGGATCGGCCGGCCTGTTAAGGGCGGGGCGCCAGGATCTGTCCGTTCGGCGGTTCATTGAGCTTGACGTGTTGTCCGACCGGTTGATATGCTTTTCTTATCGGTTAACCAGAATAACAGGAAAAAGGGAAAAGACATTTCATGTGTGGTATTTGCGGTGAAATCAGGGTGAACAATCGCCCCACCTCGGCTTCGGCGATTGAAAAAATGACGTGTGTTCTCGAGTCTCGCGGACCGGATGATGTCGGCTTATTCACGCAGGGCGGCATGGGGTTTGGACATCGACGTTTGAGCATTATTGATCTGTCGGCGCATGCGCAGCAACCGATGGTCGACAATGAACTGGGATTGGGCCTGGTGTACAACGGCGCGATTTACAATTACCGTGAATTGCGCGAGGAGTTGGTGGCCCGCGGATATCGTTTCTTTTCCAGCAGCGACACCGAGGTCATTCTCAAGGCGTATCACGCATGGGGAAAATCCTTTGTCAGTCGGTTATCCGGCATGTTTGCCTTTGCGCTCTGGGAGCGGGATTCGGGCCGGGTTCTGTGCGCCCGGGACCGGCTGGGCATCAAGCCGTTCTATTACACGGAATTGTCCGACGGCATTCGATTTGCCTCCACGTTACCGGCGCTGCTTGCCGCGGGGGGGATTGATACGGCTATCGATCCGGTCGCACTGCATTACTACATGTCGTTTCACGCCGTGGTGCCGGCCCCGCACACCCTTTTGAAGGGGGTGCGTAAGCTGCCGCCGGCGACCCTGATGACCATTGAGCCCGACGGATCCCGGAAAGAAGAACGCTATTGGACACTGCTCTATGGTGCGAGGGAGGAAGACCGGGATCGCGGAGAGAAGGACTGGGAGGACATGTTGCTGGCCACTCTGCGCAAGGCCGTGGAGCGCCGATTGCTGGCGGATGTTCCCGTCGGGGTGCTCCTTTCGGGCGGGGTGGATTCGAGCCTGATTGTCGGCCTGTTGGCGGAAGCGGGTCAGCACGGGTTGGAAACCTTTTCCATTGGTTTCGAGTCCGTGGGAAAAGAGAAGGGGGACGAATTCGAATACTCGGATATCGTGGCCAAACAATTCGACACGCATCATCACAAGATCGATATTTCCGCGGAGCGCATGATTCCGGCGCTCGGCCCCTGTGTCAAGGCCATGTCGGAGCCCATGGTGAGCCATGATGTCATTGGATTCTACCTGCTGTCACAACAGGTGGCCCAACACGTGAAAGTGGTGCAGAGCGGGCAGGGGGCGGATGAGGTCTTTGGCGGGTATCACTGGTATCCGCCGCTGATGGAAAGCACCGATCCCGTAAACGATTATGCGCGCGTGTTCTGCGACCGGGATCATGCGGAGTATGCGCGGGCCATCATGCCCGAATATCTTTCGGAGGATTTCAGCCGGGCGTTTATACAAAAGCATTTCGAGCAATCGGGCGCCCGGCATCCCGTGGACAAGGCGCTGCGCATGGACACGTGTATCATGATGGTGGATGATCCCGTGAAACGGGTGGACAACACGACCATGGCGTGGGGGCTGGAAGCGCGGGTTCCGTTTCTGGATCATGAAGTGGTCGAATTGGCGGCGCGCATGCCGGCGGAGTTAAAGGTGCGCGGCGGGGGCAAACATGTCTTGAAGGAAGCGGCCCGCCGGGTCATTCCGTCGGAGGTGATCGATCGTCCCAAGGGGTATTTCCCTGTTCCGGCCCTGAAATATATACGGGGTGAGTACCTCGCATTCATGAAGGACATTCTGGATCAACCGGCGGCACGGAAACGGGGTCTCTTTCAAAAGAATTATGTGGATGAATTACTGAAGGATCCGGATCGTCATATTACACCGCTCAAAAGTTCGAAGCTATGGCAGGTGGTGTTACTGGAATATTGGTTGCAAGTCCATCAACTGTAATTCGGGATCGGGGGGGATCCATCATGCCGAAGAGTCGAAAAATTCAACATCGATATCAGCGAACCTTGTCTCCTTCGCTCCGAAGCTGGGAGAAGCCGAGAGGGCAGGTCGCCCGGAAGATGAAATCCGATGCGGTGCTGGAAATGGGGTGGGGACGCCTTGTTTTCGGGCATACGTTTGATGATATCGCCAACATCGCCAAACTGCTGAAGAACGAAAAGCGGGGCAAACGGGATGTGGCCTTCTATATACCGGACCCCCATGTGCTGTTGTCGTTGGCGCCCCAGGACATGTTTCTGGATCCGTCTCATACCTATCGCCTTTGGATGGACCGGTATTTACCCGGGGCGCCCCGACCCAAAGGGCTTTTGATCCGTCGCGTACGGTCGCGTTCCGACGCCAATGAAATCAATCGCATTTACGCCGTACACGGGATGGTGCAGGCGGATGCGGATTTTCTGGTGCAGCACCGCAATTCGCGGGTGCTTCTGTATCTGGTCGCGGAGGACACCGCCACCGGCAATATTGTGGGCGCCATGGCCGGGGTGGATCACGAACGCTTTTTCAGCGATCCGGAAAGAGGGGCAAGTCTGTGGTCGCTGGGGGTGGATCCCCAGGCCCCGTATCCCGGCGTCGGCGAAGCGATGGTGCGTTACCTGGCGGAGCATTTTCAGGCACTGGGCCGGGCGTACATGGACCTGTCCGTGATGCATGACAACAATCAAGCGGTGGCCCTGTACGAGAAAATCGGATTCCAGCGGGTTCCGGTCTTCTGTGTAAAACACAAGAACCCCATCAATGAGCCGTTGTTTGTCTCCCGGAGCGCCGAAAAGGAAGAGGGGTTGAATCCGTACGTGGGCATCATTGTCAAGGAGGCGCGGCGACGCGGCATACGGGTTGAGGTGATGGACGCGGAAAACGGCTATTTTTCGCTGACGTTCGGCGGACGATCCGTTATGTGCCGGGAATCGCTGACCGAATTGACATCGGCCGTAGCCCTGTCCTGGTGCGACGACAAGGCGATGACGCGCAAGGTGCTGACGCGGGCGGGACTGCACATGCCGAATCAGTTTGAGGCCGGATCGGACGACGAAAACGCGGAGTTCCTGCAATCGCATGGGCGCGTGGTGGTCAAACCCGCCCGCGGCGAACAGGGCCGGGGCATTGCGGTGGATGTGCGCACCGAAGAGCACCTGAAAAATGCGGTGCGAACCGCCCGCAAATATTGCGAGACGGTTTTGATCGAGGAAATGGTCGAAGGCGAGGATCTGCGCGTCGTGGTGATCGACTACAAGGTGGTGGCGGGAGCGGTGCGGCGACCTCCTGAAATTGTCGGGACGGGCAAGCATACGGTCAAGCAACTGATTGAAAAATTGAGCCGGCGCCGCGCGGCCGCGACCGGGGGGGAGAGCCGTATTCCCCTGGACAAGGAAACCGAGCGATGCGTGAACATTGCCGGGTATGACTTGGAGGCCCTTCTGCCGGCCGGACAGGCCGTCCAGGTTCGAAAAACCGCGAACCTGCACACGGGCGGAACCATCCACGACGTGACCGACGACCTGCATCCGGATCTGATCCAGGCTTCGGAGCTGGGAGCCCGGGCCCTGAAAATTCCCGTGGTAGGCCTGGATCTAATCGTGCCGAAGGTGGATGGTCCGGACTATTACATGATCGAGGCGAATGAACGCGTCGGCCTGGCCAATCATGAACCCCAGCCCACGGCGGAACGATTCATTGACTTGCTTTTCCCTCAAAGTTTCCGAAAGTAGTTCCATGAAGCCATTACCCATCGACGTTGAATACCTGGTTGATCTGCTTGAACGCCTGATTGATATCCCCAGTCCGTCCGGTTACACCGACAGTATCGTGCATTTTGTCGGCGACGAACTTCAGCGGCTGGACATTCCCTATGAGTTGACGCGCCGGGGCGCCATACGGGCAAGCCTGAAGGGGGAGACGGATTCGGATGAAAGACCGTCCCGCGGCCTGGTCGCCCACCTGGACACCCTGGGAGCCATGGTGCGGAAGCTGAAATCCAACGGCCGGCTGGAGATGGTTCCGATTGGAACCTGGTCGAGCCGGTTTGCCGAAGGCGCACGCATTACCATCTTTACGCAGGAAGGGCCGGTGCGGGGTACGATCCTTCCGTTGAAGGCGTCCGGCCATATCTACGATACGGAAGTGGATACGCAGCCCACCGGGTGGCCCCATGTGGAAGTGCGCGTGGATGCGTTCTGTTATACCGGTGATGACCTCGTCAAGCTCGGTATTCGGGTGGGGGACTACGCGGCCCTGGATCCGAACTTCGAGATCGGGGAGAATGGATTTATCAATTCACGCTATTTGGACAACAAGGCGGGGGTGGCGACGTTGCTGGCGGCCGCCAAGGCCATCCAGGCGGCCGAAATCAAGCCGGAAATCAATTGCTACCTGCTGTTCACCCTGTTTGAAGAAGTCGGTTCCGGTGCGTCCTCCATTCTGCACGGTCACATCACCGAAATGGTGAGCGTTGATAACTCGACGGCGGGTCCCCGCCAGAATTCCATAGAAGACGGCATCACCATCGCGATGATGGATTCCAGCGGACCGTTCGATTATCACCTGACGAATAAGCTGGTGACTCTTTGTCGGGATTTTGATCTCACCCATGCTCGCGATGTTTTTCTTCATTATCGTTGCGATGCCGCCTCGGCCGTGGAGGCGGGAAACGATATTCGTACGGCGCTGGTTTGTTACGGAGTGGATGCGTCTCATGGATACGAGCGTACCCACAAGAATTCGCTGGAAGAACTTGCGAAGTTGTTAACGCTCTATATCCAATCGCCCGCGACGGTCGGACGCGACCGGTATGACCTGGGCCCCATGAAGGGATTCCCGACCCAGCCCATCGAGTGAAGTGGAGGAAGTGTGGGGCGGGTCCGGCACCAGGCGTTTCAACTATGAGGTGGTTCAGTATAATACAGCGACGATGTCCGGCTTCAATGGGAGGGTCCGCGGCCGCGCGGACCGACCGGCGCGCAATACGAGAGCAAGGGATTGCGCTCCTGCTGTTGTGCCTGGCGGCGTACCTCATGGTGTCCGGTTGCGCGCGTGAGGAGCGGGACGTTCCCATGCGTGCGGTCCCGGATGAACCGGTACGGGGCGGTGTGCTGACCATCGCGATACAATCCGACGGCCAATCCCTGGATCCGCACCGCGTGACGGATGCCGCGTCCATGCGGTTGATCGAGAACCTGTACGGCACGCTCATGCGCTATTCCGACGTCTATGGAGAGGTGGAACCGTATTTGGCCGAATCCTACGAAATCTCGGAGGACGGGAAAACCTATACCTTTATACTGCGCGAATCGGTGCGATTTCATGAAACGGGCCGGGAAATGACCGCGCGCGATGTGAAATACTCCATCCGGCGCATCATCGAGCATGAAGTACGGGCGGAGCAGTTCGAGCCTGTTGATAAAATTGAGACGCCGGACGACCGTACCGTGATTTTTCGGCTGACCCGTCCGGCCGCGCCGTTTCTGACGTATCTGGCCTATCCGATGAATGCGATCGTGGATCGCGAGGTGGTCGAGGCGCACGACGGCTCACTGGATCGGGCCGGAGCCGGGTGCGGACCGTTCCGGCTGGTGGAATGGCGGCGGGATCGACATCTCATCCTGGACCGGTACGAGCACTATCATGTTCAAGATCGGCCGTATTTGGATCGGGTAATCTATCGTCCGATTCCCGACGAGACGGCGCGCACCACCTCGCTCCGAACGCGGGAAATCCACATCAGCCTGGATGTGCCGGACAAGGACCGGGGCTTGCTGGAGCGCGCCACTCATGTCGTTGTGGAATCGGTGCCGGGCACCTTCTGGGAATATGTCGGCATGAATGCGGGGCGCGAACCGTTTGACGATGTGCGTGTGCGGCAGGCGGTGGCCTGGGCCGTGGACCGCGACATGGTGAACCAGTTAGTGAAATTCGGCCGGTCGAGGATATTGACCGGCGGTTTCTTCCCGACGAATCACTGGGCCTATGTTGATATGGAGATGTATCCCGGTCGCGACCCGGACCGGGCCCGGGCCCTGTTGCGCGAGGCGGGTTATCCCGATGGGTTTGAAGCGGTGATTCGCGTCGGATCGGCGTTCCCATACCAGGTGGCGGCGGCGCAGATCGTGAAGCAGAACCTGGAAGAGGTGGGCATCATGACGGAAATTCTTGCGGAGGAATCCGGCGTATTTTTCGAGGCGCTGGGCCGGAGTGATTTCGATATGACGGTGGTCGGCTGGCTCGGTTTCGTGGATCCCGACGAGTGGTTCTACAACATCTTTCATTCCGAAGGACGCTGGAATCAGCAACAGTACGCGAATCCGGATGTGGACACACTGCTTGAGCAGGGACGCCGCGAGACTGACATGGAGGAACGGCGGGAACAGTATCGCCGGGTACAGGAGAAGGTGGTCCGGGATGCGCCGGTTGCCCTCCTGTACATCAACGATCAAACCTCCGCGTATCTCGATACCGTACAGGGATTTCGCGTACATCCGACGGCTACCACCCTTTCGCTGAGGGAGACGTGGTTGGTGGAGTGAGGGGGGGGCGGTGAGTAGTGGTCAGTGGTCCGCGTCGCCGCGTAGCGGCAAGCGGCCACTTGGCGGCGGAGCCGCCGACGTGGCAGTATTCAGTATTCAGTGGTCCGTGATCCGTGATTCGGGTGTGTTGGGAAGACGAACGAATACCTGAATTTCGAAACCTTGAACGAATGTGGCATCGTGCTGAAATATACGCTTAGACGACTTGTGATTGCCCTGCCGGTACTACTGGGCATATCCGTCATTGCCTTCTTCATCGTACGCCTCGTTCCCGGGGACACCGTGACGGCCCTTCTGGGCGCGCACTACAGCGAAGCCGAGGCGGAGGCGTTACGGCAGCGTCTCGGCCTGGATCAGCCGCTGCCCGTGCAATACGTCATCTGGCTGGGCAATGTGTTGTCGGGGGATTTCGGGCAATCGGCCTTTACGGGGGAGCCCGTGTTGGAGGCCATATTGAACCGGTTGCCCGTGACCATTCAACTGGTGGCCATCAGCATCTGTTTCGCTGTATTCGTGGCCGTTCCATTGGGTGTCATGGCGGCCGTGGGACGGAGCGGCCGGACCGACTTCTTCGCGACGCTGTTCGGATTGCTGGGCATATCCATTCCCGGATTCTGGCTCGGGGTGTTGTTGATTCTGCTTTTTTCGCTGACGCTCGGCTGGCTGCCGTCCGGCGGGTTTGTGAGCCTGTGGGACGATCCGATTGCCAACTTCCGGCACATGATCCTGCCCGGACTTTCGCTGGGAATGGCCGTGGCGGCCGTGGTGATGCGCATGACGCGCAGTACGATGCTGGAGGTGTTGAACGAGGAATACATAAAAATGGCGCGCGCCAAGGGCGTGCCGAAACGCCGCACGATTATTCGCCATGCCCTGCGTAATGCGCTGATCCCCATCATCACGATTACCGGGATTCAGGCCGGGTACCTGCTCGGCGGATCCATTGTCATCGAGCAGATATTTTCCCTTCCGGGGATTGGTTTGCTTGCGCTTCAAGCCATTACCAACCGGGATTACGCGTTGGTCCAGGGCACGGTTCTCTTCATCGCGCTCGGTTTCATGGTCATCAATCTGCTGGTGGACCTGATCTACGCGTGGCTCGATCCGAGGATCAAGTATTGAATGACGTATGGTACAGATTTAGCCGGAACAAGCTGGCGGTGTTCGGCCTGGTGGTGATCGGGCTTTACCTGGTCTGTGCGCTGGGCGCGCGCTGGATCGCCCCGTATGATCCCTATGAGATGCGCGTTGAATCGGTGTTGCGCGAACCCGGCGCGGAGCACTGGCTCGGCGCCGACCCGTTTGGCCGCGACATGTTCAGCCGGATCGTTCACGGCTCGCGGATATCCCTGCGCGTGGGACTCATTGCCGTCTCCATCGCGCTGTCCGCGGGTACCGTGCTGGGGATGCTCGCCGGTTATTTCGGGCGCTGGATCGATGGCCTGCTGTCGCGTGTAGTGGACGTGATGTTCTCCTTTCCCGACATCCTCCTGGCCCTTGTCATTATGGCGATCCTGGGGCCGAGCACGACAAACGTCATGATAGCCATCGGCATTGTGTACACGCCCATCTTTGCGCGCATTGCGCGCGGTTCCGTCCTCTCCGTGAAGAACGCCATGTTTGTGGAGGCCGCGCGCGCGATCGGGGTGGGCCATTTCATGATCATGTTCCGCCATATTCTGCCCAATATCCTGGCGCCGCTGATCATCCAGACCACGTTATCCTTTGCGTTCGCCATTCTGGCGGAGGCGGCCTTGAGTTTTCTCGGGCTGGGGGTGGAACCGGATGCGCCTTCGTGGGGCATCATGCTCAACGAGGGAAAGAACTGGATGGAGCACGGTTGGTGGGTGGCGGTCTTCCCGGGTGTGGCCATCACGTTGGCGGTACTGAGTTTCAATGTGGTCGGTGACGGTCTGCGCGACGCGCTGGACCCGAAGTTGCGGGGGAGGGGGGATTAGAGGATGATTCGAGAATGATGTCGGAACCATGAACGATCAAAACACCATCTTGCGCGTCGAAGATCTACGGGTCCGCTTTCGGACACGGCGGGGCGATGTGCGGGCCGTGGACGGGGTGAACCTGGAATTGAATCGTGGCGAGATTCTCGGGTTGGTAGGCGAGTCCGGCTGTGGCAAAAGCGTCACCGCGCAGGCCGTCATGCGGCTGATTGGCGACGGACGCGGGGAGGAGGTCTCGGGCCGGGTCGAGCTGGACGGGGAAGATCTTCTGCAAAAATCCGAGAAGGAGATGACGAAACTGCGCGGACGCCGGATCTCCATGATTTTCCAGGATCCCATGACGTCACTCAATCCCGTGTATACGGTCGGCAACCAGATTGCCGAGGTGCCGCTTCTTCACGAGAAGGTGACCCGGCGGGACGCGTATGCCCGGGCTGTGGGGATGCTGGAAACCGTGGGTATTCCGTCCCCGAAGGAACGGGCCCGGCGATTCCCCCACGAATTCAGCGGCGGCATGCGGCAACGCTCGGTGATTGCCATGTCACTGTGCTGCAAGCCGGAAGTCCTTATCGCGGACGAGCCGACGACGGCCCTTGACGTCACCATTCAAGCGCAAATTCTGGACCTGTTGCAGGATCTGCGGCGCGATTTCGGGACGGCGATCATCCTGATCACCCATGATCTCGGCGTAGTGGCCGAGGTATGCGACCGCGTGGCGATCATGTATGCGGGCGGCATTGTGGAACAGGCGCCGGCCGGAGAATTGTTCCGGAAACCGCGTCATCCCTATACGCAGGGCCTGCTGGCGAGCCTGCCGAAGATCGGGGACCGCGGAATATTGAAGGCCATTGAGGGGCGTCCGCCGGATCTCATGAACCTGCCCGAAGGGTGCCGTTTCGCGCCGCGTTGTCCGCACGCCTTCGGGAAGTGTTCGGAGTATCCGCCGCTTGAACGGGTGGCGGAGGAGCACGATGCGGCCTGTTGGCTGGAGAAGAAGCATGAGTAGCGATCGTTTATTCGAGGTTCGTAATCTGAAGAAATACTTTCGTGTCGGGGGCGGTATTTCGGCCGGCCGCCGCCGTTTTTTGAAAGCGGTGGACGATGTCGGCTTCGATATTGTTCGTGGCGAAACGCTTGGCATCGTGGGGGAATCGGGCTGTGGCAAATCCACATTGGGACGTACCATGATCCGGCTGCTGGAACCGACGGGCGGACGGGTATTGTTCGAGGGACGGGACCTGGCCTCCGTATCCGACCGGGACCTGAAACCCCTGCGGCGGCGGTTCCAGATGATCTTTCAGGATCCGCATTCCTCGTTGAATCCGCGTATGTCCGTCCGGCGCATCCTGGAAGAGCCCATGGTGACGCATCGGGTCCCGCGCGCCGACCGGCGGAAGAAGGTTCGGGAACTGCTCGATGCGGTGGGTATGCCCGCGGATGCCGCCCATCGGTATCCGCATGAATTCTCCGGCGGACAGCGCCAACGCATCGGCATTGCCCGCGCGCTGGCGCTCAACCCGGATTTCATCATCGCGGACGAACCCGTCGCGGCGCTGGATGTGTCTATTCAGGCGCAGATCATCAACCTGATGATGGACCTGCAGAAGGAGTTCAACCTGACCTACCTGCTCATCGCGCATGACTTGAGCGTGGTTGAATATGTCAGTGACCGGGTCGGCGTGATGTACCTCGGGAAACTGGTGGAACTGACGGACCGCGACACCTTGTACCGCGAACCGTTGCATCCGTATACGCAAACCCTTTTGAAAGCCATTCCTGTTCCCGACCCGGAACGGTCGCGCGAGCGGGTGACCTTGAAAGGGGAGGTGCCTGATCCTGTTCATCCGCCGGCGGGCTGCCGGTTTCACACGCGCTGTCCGTTTGCGGAGGAGCGATGCCGCCGGGAAGAGCCCGCGTTTCGAGAAGTCGGACCCGGCCATCACGCGGCGTGTCATTTCGCGGAAAAGTTTGCGCGGGCCGACGCGTAACGCACGAGTGGAACGATACCGTGAAATAGGGGCGCCGCGCCGTTACAACCGGAAGCTATGCGGGAGCAGGTCGCCGAGCGTGGTGGATTCGATATGTGTGGGGTTGTCCACGGAGGCGACGTAGATCGGGCAATCGGGTTCGGCGAATTCAGCGATGACCTGCCGGCACGCTCCGCAGGGCCAGGGCAGGGGATCGCCCTTGGCCACGACGGCGACGGCCTTGAGTTTTCGGTGACCGGCCGCGACGGCGGCAAAGATCGCATTGCGTTCCGCGCACAGGGTCAGCCCGTACGAGGAATTTTCGACGTTGCATCCTACGAACACGGAGCCGTCCTCCACGACGATGGCGGCGCCGACCTGAAATTTTGAGAAGGGCGCGTAGGCGTTCCCGGAGGCTTCGACCGCGCGTGGCACGAGCATTTCGGGTGATGTTGGCGTGGTCATGGCGGATCCTTTACCTTCGGGCATTTGCCAGTTCCTTCCAGAATTGTCCCAGCACCTTTTTCATTCGGGACATGGCGGCTTTGGTTGTCTCCGTAACCTCTTCGTGTGTGAGATCGGTGGCGCTGATCCCCGCGGCCAGGTTGGTGATGCAGGATAAAGCGGCTACGCGCATACCCGCCGCGTTGGCCAGCATGGCTTCCGGCACTGTGGACATCCCCACCGCATCGGCGCCCAGGGTCTTATACGCCTGGATCTCGGCGGGGGTTTCGTACAGGGGGCCGGTTGAGGCCAGATAGACGCCCTCGAAAAGTTTTTCACTCACGGCGTCACCGGCTTTTTTCAACAGATCCCGAAGTTCGGCGTTGTACACACGGGACTGGTCGGGAAAGCGGGGACCCCAGACCGGGTTATGTTCGCCGAGCAACGGATTATCGCGAAAATTGTTGATGTGGTCCTTGATGATCATGAGGTCGCCCGGTTTCATGTCGGACCGGATTCCGCCCGCCGCATTGGTCAGCACCACGATATCGGCTCCAAGCTGTTTCAGCACATACAGCGGGATGGCGACCGGGGTCCAGCCTTCCCCTTCGTAATAATGACGGCGTCCCTGGAATATAAGCGTTTCCATGCCGAAGGGTGTTCCCCGGGCCAGGCGGCCGGCATGTCCGACGACACCGGTTTTGCCCAGGCCGGGGATCTCCTCGTAGGACACCTGATCCTCGATATCAAAGGCCTCGACCACATCGCTCCAGCCGGAACCCAGGATCAGGCCGCAGACGGGCCGGGCCTCCGGCCATTTCTGTTTCAGGAACTTGGCGGCGCTTTCGAGTGTGGCATAATTCACGGTTCATCTCCTGTTCAAACACCAAAGGGGTTGCCTGTCCGCGTCCGGCGTCGCATGGCTCGGCCCTTTATTCCTTCGGCTTCGGCAATTTCTTCCGCTAGGCTTTTTGCGGCAAAACGGTGTCCTTGATCAAAGCAGGCGGCTTGACCGGCTCTTGCGAGAACGTAAAGGCCTCCGCCACAAGGCGCGTGGCTTCTTCCAGCCGCTTTTCGTCGTTGGCGTGGAGCGTCAGCAGGGGCTGGTCTTGTCCCACTTTGTCTCCGATCTTCAGGAGGCCGGAGACGCCGACGGCGAAATCCACCGTGTCTTCCGTGCGGGAACGTCCCGCGCCGAGTACGACACAGGCTTTTCCGATGCTTTCCGCATCGACTTCGGAAAGATAACCCGATTGGGGCGCCGGATACGGTTTCTTGATTTCGGCGGACGGCAATCTCGAAACGTCATCCAGGGTTTTCGGGTCGCCGCCATGGCATTCCACCATTTGTTTGAACCGTTCGAGGGCGGCGCCGGATTCGATATGACGGTTCAATATTCGGACGGCATCCGCGTGATGTTCCGCTTTCCCGGCCAGTATCAGCATCTGTGCGCAGAGGGAGAGGGTGACTTCCATCAGATCGTCCGGTCCGTCCCCGGAGAGCGCCTGAACGGTTTCGATGACCTCAAGGGCATTGCCGGCGGTTTGTCCGAGCGGTTGATTCATATCCGTGATCAACGACGCCGTGTTCTTCCCCATTCGGGCTCCCACGTCCACGATGGTGCGGGCCAGTTCCTGCGAATCCTCGTAGGTTCGCATGAAAGCGCCCTTGCCCCATTTGCAGTCGAGTACAAGCGCATCGATGCCCTCGGCCAGTTTCTTGGCCATGATGCTGGCGGTGATGAGCGGAATGGATGGAACCGTTGCCGTCACATCGCGCAGGGCATACAGTTTTTTGTCGGCGGGGGCCAGTTGTCCGGTTTGACCGGTGATGGAACAACCGCATGTTTGAAGAACGTGAACGAATTCCTTGTCCGAGAGGTCGGTCCGATATCCCGGAATGGACTCGAGTTTGTCAAGGGTCCCTCCGGTAATGCCGAGGCCGCGGCCCGAGATCATGGGCACGGCAAGATCGCAGCAGGCGACCAGCGGCGCCAGCAACAGGGAAACCTTGTCGCCCACGCCTCCGGTGGAATGTTTATCCACCTTGGGGATTTCGATGGAGGAGGTATCCACGAGATCCCCGGAATGCAACATGATGTCGGTCAGGTTGACGGTTTCTTCCGGGGTCATCCCCTTGAAATATATGGCCATGGCCATGGCCGCCATCTGGTAGTCGGGAATCTCGCCCTGGGTATAGCCGAGGATGAAGTATTCGATCTCTTCACGGGTCAGCGGCTGCCCGTCCCGCTTCTTTTCGATAATCCATTGCGGAATCATATTGGCAAGCATACCGGGTACATGAGGTCGGGTCAAGGGGGATGAGGGGGGTGGGTAGTGTTCAGTGATCAGTAGGCAGTGTTCAGTGATCAGTATTCAGTAGGTAGGATGCGAGATGCGAGATGCGGGATGCGGGATGCGGGATGCGAAATACGGGATGCGGGGTGCGGGATACGGGATGCGAGATGCGAGATACGGGGCACGGGGTACGGGATGCGGGACGATTAAGATTAAGATTAGGATTAAGACACGCGACACGCGCCACCCGACACGCGGATCACCGGTCGGTTAAGCGGGTCGGGCATCCGTGCTATCCGTGTCATCCGTGGTTGTCTTCGAGGACGAGGACGGGGCCGCCTGCGGCGGCGTGCTTGGTGCTTTGTGCTTCGTGCTTGGTCTCGTAATCCGTTCTCGTCGCCGTAGTCGTAAACCGAAAAGACAAGGATTAAGAAAAGGATAAAGGCAGCCGATGCGGGATACGGGGTACGGGATGCGGGATGCGGGATACGGGATGCGAGATGCGAGATACGGGGCACGGGGTGCGGGATGCGGGACGATTAAGATTAAGATTAGGATTAAGATTAGGATTAAGACACGCGACACGCGCCACCCGACACGCGCCACCCGCCACCCGACACGCGGATCAGGGATTACAGAAAGCTTTTTCCCCGGGTCATGGGATCGAGGCCGAAGAAGGATGCGATGGATTGGGCGATGTCGTAGAAGCCGACCCGGGGGCCCAGGTTCCGGCCCGGTTGTCCGGGGCGATACACCAGGAGGGGAACGTATTCGCGGGTGTGATCGGTGCCCTTGAAGGTGGGGTCGTTTCCGTGATCGGCGGTGACAATCAAGACGTCGTCTTTATTCAAAAGGGGGAGATATCCGCCCAGCCATTGGTCGGTTTGCGCAAGTGCGTCGGCATATCCTTCCGGATCGCGCCGATGACCGAAGTTCATGTCGAAATCAATAAAATTGGCGAAGATCAATCCGTGTGTGATCTTGTTTGTGAATTCGACCAGTGCCTGCTGACTCAATTCGGTACTGCCGGTATGATTGGAATCGGTGAGTCCGCGGTGGGCGAGGATATCGTCGATTTTGCCCACGGCACACACGGAGTGTCCCGCGGCCTTGACGGCTTCGGTGATGAACGGTTCGTCGGGTCGGAACACGTAGTCTTTCCGGTCGAGTGTCCGCTCGAAGTTTCCGGGCGTACCCCGGAACGGGCGGGCAATGACCCGGCCGGTCCGGTACGGGTCGCATAGTTCCCGGGCAATTTCGCAGGCGCGATACAGTTCCTTCAGCGGAATAATGTCCACGTGCGAAGCAATCTGAAAGACGGAATCCGCACTGGTATAGGCGATCCATGCGCCTGTTTTCATATGTTCCTCGCCGAGCTCGTCCATGATCTGTGTTCCGCTGGCGGCACGGTTGCCGATGATGTTCCGTCCGGTACGCTTCTCGAATTCGGCGGTGAGCTCGGCGGGAAAGGACGGCGGGTCCGGCGGGAAGTAGCTGAATCCCGGGACCATCTTGAGACCGGCGATTTCCCAGTGACCGGTGATGGTGTCCTTGCCTTCGGAAACCTCCTGCATGACCCCGAACGAGGCGATGGGGTTTTCGGCGGGGTTCACCCCCGCGATGGGTTTCCCGTCCGGGATCAGGCCCGGAATATTGCCGAGCCCCATGGATTCCATGATGGGCAGATGCAAGCCGCCGACGGCACTTCCGATATGGGGAAGCGTTGCGGCGCCCTCGTCGCCGTAGTGCGCGGCATCCGGCGCCGAACCGATCCCGACGGAGTCAAGGACGATCAGAATTACACGATTGTTGTTGGTCACGACACCACATCCACATGATCGATGATTCCCACGATAACCGAGCGTATGGGTGCGTCCGGCGCCTGCACGACCTGTCGTGCGCTGTTGCCTTCGTCAATAACGAGCACGGGATCGTCCGGACCGGCGTCGACGGTATCGACCGCGATAATGTAATCCCCGGTACGCGAGCCGTCCGCGCGCGTTTTTTCCACAACCAACAACCGTTTATTGTCGTAAAAGGCGTGGTTGATGGTGGAATAAATATTGCCTGTAACAATGCCCGTAATCATGCGCGGATCAATCTCCTTCGTTCACGTGTACATCATCCACGATGCCGATGATGGCGTGGTCCACCGGAACGAACCAGGGGTCCAGGGCCATAGCGGCTTCGCGCCCGCCCTCGTAATACACCAGCTCGTCGGGTCCGGCCATGCGCGTGCCGTCCGCGCACACGATCGGTGTACCCTTTTTCTTCAGGTCCCGGGTCAGCGGCTGCACCCACAACAGGGGCACCGATTCGAGTCCCTTATACACCTCGCAGGGGACCACCTTGCCTATGACTTTTCCGAGTAACATGTTGTTCTTCTCATCCTGTCTTCGGGAGAGCCCGCGACCTCGCCGACCGTGGGCCGGTTCTTTCCGAACGGACTCAACTCGTTTTCCGGCGGGTCCATCGGCCCCGCCCTACCTCATTTTTCGAACAGTTTCGATTCTTTTTCCGGGGGTTATGGTTATAGGCACTCTCCGTCCAGGTGCATCAGGCGCGTGGAACGGAATTCCGTGCCGGCGTTGATTTCCTCGGACAGCGCGTCGTGGGGCGCGGTAATGATTCGAGACATCACGTCAAACTGCTTTTCCCGCAGCCACGACACGGCGATATCCGCCGCCGCTTCCACATCGTACAGGGCGCCATGGTAGATGCTCACCCCTTTGCCGTGCAGGAGGCTGTCGGCCAGTCGGATTTCCACCAAATCCACCGAGGTGCTTTTGAGTGCGAGTTCGGTGGCGCGCACATTGCACGATGCGGTTTGCGTTTCGATAATGACCAAGGCTCCGCCCGTACACGGAGTTCGCTGCCCGAGCACGGCATCGTGCAGATGCGGATGGATGTCGGGAATCAGCACGTGATCGACGACATTTGCGCCGCCGCCGTAGAGGCCTTCGTTATAGGATTCCTCCACCGAGGCCGTGGTGCCGCCGATAAGGGTCAGGTATCGGCCGGCCGAGATGGCCCCGCATTTGACCAGGGAAATGGGCGATTTCTTGAGCAGGGCATCCGTTGCATGCATACCCACGGCAATATCCCGAAATTCCAGAATGGCTATCGCCGGATATTTCTTCATTACACGATCCTGAAATGATCCACGAGCGTGCAACGACGCCACCGTGAAAAACTGACGGGGGTGGTCAATCCTTCCCCGGTCGGGCTGGCGATGGTAAAGGACGTGAACCCTTCGCCGCCCAGTCCGAGACCGGCCTGCGAACGGCCGTTCTTGATAAATAGGCTGCAATTGCATTCCCGCGCCATGCGGCTCAACCGGTCCAGGTGTTTGGAATGCATGACGGCGGTGTGAAAGCATTTCCCTTCCATCTGGAGGGCCAGATCGATGGCGTAATCGGCATGGGGCACGCGACAGACGGGCAGTACGGGCATCATCTGTTCGGTCCACATCAGCGGGTGGTTTTCGTCCACCTCGACCACGGCAAGCCGCACGGTTCCGGGTACGTTCATGCCTATTTTGGAGAGGATCACGTCCGCGTTCTTCCCGATCAGGTCCCGGTTGATTTCGGCGTGTTTGTTGCCCGGTTCCATCTTTTTGAAAATCACTTGTTCCAGGGCGGTCTGTCGGCTTTTATCCACCAGCACGGCACCGTGACGGGTCATGGCCTTCAGGTAGGCCTCGGCCACGCTGTCCACAACGAGCACCTCTTTTTCATCCACGCAGATGATATTGTTGTCGGTGGAGGCGCCGAGCACGGTATCGCGCGCGGCCTGGTCGAGGTCGGCGGTTTCATCCACCACGACGGGCGGATTACCGGGTCCGGCGCAGATGGCGCGTTTCCCGCTGGCCATGGCGGCCTTGACCACACCGCCGCCGCCGGTCACAACGAGCAGGCGGACGCCCGGATGTTTCATAGACTGCTGGGCGCTTTCGATGGTCGGGTTGGCTACGCAGGTCACCACATTGGGCGGGCCGCCGGCGGCCGTGACGGCCTTGTTGATCAGGACGACGGTTTGGGCGGAGCACTCCTTGGCGGCGGGGTGGGGGTTGAAGACCACCACATTGCCTGCGGCGATCATGGCGATGGCGTTGTTGATAATGGTGGACGTGGGGTTGGTGCACGGCGTAATGGAGGCGATGACGCCGAAGGGCGCGGGTTCCGCCAACGTCAGACCGTGATCGCCCGTGAAGGAGGTCGGCGTGAGGATTTCCGTTCCCGGCGTTTTGGCGATGACGAGCTCGTTCTTGACGATTTTATCTTCAAAGCGGCCCAGGCCGGTTTCCGTATGCGCCGACTTGGCCAGCACGGCGGCATGTTCCTGCAATACCTCCCGCACGGAAGCGATAATGGCTTTTCTCTTTTCCAGGGCCAGGTTGCTGTAGACCGGGAAGGCTTCGGTGGCGGCCTGAACGGCATCATCCACCGCTGTAAAAAGCCCCATGCCGTCCAGGGGTTGGGCTTCGGGGCGGGGGGCGGGGGTGTCGGTCGGTCGGGCCCCGAGATCCGTTACGATTTTACGTGCGATGGCTTCAATGTCCTGGTCGGTTAATCTGATCATGGCAACCACCCATCTTGATCCAACGGTGTCATTTCTTTTCCGGCGGGCCGCGCCCGCGCGGCCCCGCCCTGCCTCTATTTCTCAACGGCCTCGATTCGTTCTCCGGCGGGTCCGGCGGCCCCGCCCTACCTTTATTTCTCAACGGCCTCGATTCATTCTCCGGCGGGTCCGGCGGCCCCGCCCTACCTTTACTTCCGAACGGCCTCGAATCGTTTTCCGGCAGGTTCGTCCCACTACCGGCCGTGGCCCCGCGCACAGGGTTGCGTATGCGTCCGCGGCAAAGCGGCACCGGCATCCTGCCGATGAGAATGCGGAAACCGCGCGGCATGGCCCACAGGCGGGACGCCTGTGTCACCTTACGCACGCATCCGGCTCAATCCTCGTCGCCTTTTCGGTATCGAACCTTGCCGTCAATATCCCAGCTGTCCACGATGGCCATGATGACGGCATCGCAGGGCCGTTTATCGGTGGCTTCCGTTTGGCGGGCCGAACTGCCGGAGGCTACGAGCACCACTTCACCGGGACCGGCGCCCACCGCATCCGCGGCGACCACCTGGGACCCGGTTTCCTTTCCGTTTTCATCCACGTACCGGACCAGCATCAGGCGCAAGCCTTCAATGCTGGGCTCCTTGCGAGACGAAACGACCATGCCAACCACTTTGCCCAGATTCATCCCATACACTCCCGCGTAGGTCATGCCGTCCGGCATGACGTCATGCCGGCATCCGGTCTTACTTCTTGCCGCCCGCTCTGGCCTGATCCGCGCGCCCCAGGGGCATCACCTGATCGACATTGGCGTGCGGACGGGCGATTACATGAACGGCCACCACTTCGCCGACGCGGCTCGCCGCGATCTGTCCGGCGTCGCAGGCCGCCTTGACGGCCGCCACATCGCCGCGGACGATCACCGAAGTAAAACCGCCGCCGGTTTTCTCATAGTTGACCAGCTCCACCTTGGCCGCCTTGACCATGGCGTCCGCGGCTTCCACGGTAGCCGGGAAGGACCGCGTTTCAATCATACCTAATGCTTCAGCCATATCGTACCTCTCTGTTTGGTGTTTCGAATGGTCTTTCCTGTGTTCGTCTACTTGCCCTCTCTACCGGTGATCGATTCGATCGCCGCCTCGGCGGCCCGGTATCCGACATCGATATCCCGCTCTTCGCCGCCCAGGTACAGGCGCCCAAAACTGCCGAACGCCCGCACCTCCAGGATGTTGATTTCCGCGGCTTTTTCCGCCTCGTTCGCGGCGATAGCCGCGTAGGCGGCCGGCGCTACTTCCATGACATACAGTGTCTCGCCGGGTTGAATCATGTTTCCATGCCGCATCCGGTTGATCAATTGGGTGTGGTAGTCCGAGACATGCCGGATGACCTGGCTGGTGGTGACCTTTGGTTTGATGCGGTCTTCCTCCTTCAGGTCCAGGGCGTCCAGGATGGCCTTTCCGGCGGCCCGGACATCGGCCTGGGAATCGGAATGAATTTCCAGCATGCCGTACAAGCGTTCCACAATCTGCATGCCCGGGGTCACGTGGGTGGCTTTCAGGGCGATATCGGTAACCCGGTTGATTTCCATGCCGGGCGAGATCTCGATGAACAAAGACGCCTGTCCGGCCACCGGGAGGAAACCCTGGGCGATGGTCGCCAGAAACGATGCGAACTGGGGTTGCAGACTGTCCAAGAAAACATATGTGCGTACTTCAGCCACGGGAATGCTCCTTCCTGCCGGTTGCGGCCTTTGCTTCTTCCATGATGTTGACACTGTTGCTGGATCCGATCCGGGTCGCGCCCGCGTTGATCATGCGGATCGCGTCGGCATAGGTGCGAACCCCGCCGGACGCCTTGACGCCCAGCTTCCTGGGGGCAACGGTACGCGCCATGAGCGCGATGTCCTCCGCCGTGGCCCCTCCGGAACTGAATCCGGTGGAGGTTTTTACAAAATCGGCGTGGGCTTTCATGCTCAGCTCGCAAGCCTTGATTTTCTCATCATCGCTGAGCAGGGCTGTTTCCAGGATTACTTTACTCAAGGCCCGGCGGTCCCTGCAGACTTCCACCACCGCCCGGATATCCCGGAGTACGGCCTCGTAATCCCCGCTTTTAAGCGCGCCGATGTTAATAACCATATCGATCTCGGAGGCGCCTTCCCGGATGGCTCGCCGGGCCTCCATGGCTTTGATTTCAGGCGGTTGCGCCCCGAGAGGAAATCCGACCACGGCGCATACTTTGACTTTCGTGTCCTTGAGAAGGGATTGGGCCAGGCGTACGTAGCTCGAGTTCACACAGACGGAGAAGAACTCGCATTCCGCCGCTTCCCGGCAAAGCTTCTTGATGTCATCCACGAGTGCGTCCGGGCGCAAAATGGTATGATCAATCATTTGGGCGAGCGTTTTGGGGTCCGGTGCGTCCGGGGGAGTATTTCCGGTTTGGCCGTTTTGTTGCGTGAGCAGTTGGCGTACCCGTTCTGCGATGCGTTCCACATCGTGCGGTGTTAAGTCCACTGGTGAACCTCCTGGCGACTGTGTCGGCACTTCCGCAGGGAGTGCGCCATCGGCCGGATTGCCGCGTTCGATATCCATAATCATTTGAACGCGGCGCTTATGTCGTTCGGCCGTGCATTCCGTGCCAAGGAAGATGGACACGATTGATTGAGCGTCATCAATAGTTGTTTGACCCGCTCCGAGAGTCAATATGTTTGCGTCGTTATGTTCCCGGCTGTTTTTGGCGAGAGCCCCATTGTAACAGGCGGCGGCGCGTATGCCGCGAACCTTATTGGCGGCCATGGCCGATCCGATTCCGGCACCGTCGATGAGGATGCCGGCGCGGCAGGTTCCGGAAGCCACCAGGCGGGCCACCGCGTAGGCTATGCGGGGATAATCCACCGCGTCCTTACTGTACGTGCCGCAATCCTGAACCTGATGGCCCAGAGATTCGATGTACGGCTTGAGCTGTTCCTTCAGCTCAAATCCGCCATGATCGGCTCCAATGGCTAACGATACGGTGTGTTTCATAAGCCAAAGGAAGAGTGAACACCTGTCAATGGGTTGCGTCAAGCCGAAATCAGCCGGAAATGAGCAAAAAAACAAAAATGTGGTATAATTATTACCACACCCGGCTGGTGGGGCGGCGTTTTTACGGTCGGGTAGGGGCGGGTGCGGGGCGGTCCGGCATGCCGGTCATCACGTACCGCGATCATCCCGGTCATCGTCGCCGTTCTCCGGAAGAAGCGGTTCTTCCCGGGCTTTGAAGTCGGCGTATTTCAGCATGTAGTCCTGCCATTTTTCGAACATGACCCGGCTGCGTTCCCCGGACAACGCATTGATGATTTGCGGCCGCATTCCACCGAGTTGAAATTCATCGGCCGGTTTGCGCTGTTCTACATGGATGATTATCAGGCGGTCGTTGACCTCAACGGGATCCGTGATCTCGCCTTCGTTGTGATGAAGAATCCCCTGTAATACATAATCGAAGAATTCATCTGCGCCTTCGGGGTCGTCCATGGCGGTGAAGTTTTCCAGGCGCCTTGTTTCCAGGCCGAATGCATCGGCTATGGAGGCAAATGTTTTTCCTTCGTTCAATGCGTGTTTTGCGGCTTCCCGGAAGGATTCGGCCCATTCCTGGATTGCGTTTTCGATCGCTTCGTTCAGGGCGGCTTCCCGTACGCGATCGGCTACCTCTTCAAATTCCGGGGCGCGGGGCGGAAACTGCTCCTTGAGGGCCATGACGTACACGTAATCGTCCCCCATCACCACGTTGCTGAAATAATCGTTCGGTGTGGGACGCAGGTCGAAAGCCATGCGGTTGAAGGCGCTTCCGGCATCAATGTCCTCGAGTTGTTCATCCTGCGCAAAGGGCGGTGTGGAATGGAGGGCAAGGGCATGTTCCTCCGCCAGTTCGGCAAATGCCGGAGCCCGGCCATCGCGTCCCGGAACCAGGCGGAGCATGAAATCGGTGGCCTCGCGCGCGGCCCGGTCGCGCGCGGCACGACGGTTCAGGCGTTCCAGGATTTCGTCCTGCACGTCTTCAAAGGGGAGGGGCGTGGCGATCCGGAATTCATCCTGTGGTTCATCCCCCGGATAGAGTTCGGGGAGCACGTCAAAAGGCTCAAGCGGATCCGCCGTGTCTTCGTATACGGTGAATTCGTCCAGGTTCCGTTCATAGTAATCGTACGCCTCGTCTTCACTCACCTCGACCTTTTCCCGGTAGTCCTCTACGGAGAAGCGGACGTATTCGACTTGAACGCGCGCCGGCAGGGTAAACATGTCCTGGTGCGCCTCGAAGTAAGCGATTACGTCTTCGTCGGTTAATTCGACCTCTTCCTGGAATTCCCCGGGTTGCAACCAGGTGTATTCGATGGTGAATTCATCACCGACCGTGCCGAAGGCCCGCTCCAACTCGGAGGGAGCGATCAGGACATTCCGCCCGACCAGCCGTCTCAATTTCTGCAAAATGATTTCCTCGCGTATATGTTGCTCAAAACGCTGGGGGGAAATCCCCATGGGCCGGAGGAAGTGCATATGAAACGCATCATAAATCCGGCGATCGAACTGCCCCTCGGATACAAAAGCCGGATGCGTATGCAAGGCCGAAACGACTTCTTCGTCGGTGGCCCGGAGGCCCTTTCCCTCCGCGATTCGCAGCGAAACCAGCCGACGCCAGGTGGATTGCGTGATTTGCTCGTCCAGTTCCGGCGTAATCTGAAACGGTTCACCGAAAAACATGACCAGCTGCAGGTAGGTGTTGTTGTATGCCCGGCGGAATTCGTCAAAGGAAACATGTTCCCCGAACAATTGGCCGGCCGACATGGCCTCCTCGTGATCCCGCCTGCGCTCGGCGGTCGGGGTGTACAGGAAGACGAAGGCGATCACGATGAGGCTGACGAACGTAATCCAGACCACCTTGGACTGGATCAGCTTATTGAATTTGGTGATGAGCATGGCCATGTCGGAATATCTCCTGAATCACATATAATCGCGACAAGATACCGGGTCCACGGGGGCGGGTCAAGGAGGGATGAGGGGGGGCGGCGGAGCCGCCGACGTGGCAGTGTTCAGTATTCAGTAATCAGTAATCAGTAATCAGTATTTTGTATTCAGTATGTGGAGTTTCGTGTTCAGTCGGAAGTAAGTGTGTGAGTCCCGAGGGGGCGACCGTTGGGATTTCCGATCAGAGGGTGTCGGTCAGGATGCCCCGCGCCATAAGCACGGCGACCACGAGGGCCAGGGCGATCCGGTACCAGCCGAAGATCCACAAGCCGTGCCGCTTGAGGTAGGTGACCAGCCATTTGACCGCGAGTATGGCCGACAGCGTGGCCATGATAAAGCCGGTGGCGATGTTCAGTGCCCCGTAGGCCTCCATCATCAGGGCTCCGTGATTCAGGGCATCGTAGGCCGTTGCCGCCGTCAGCGTGATCACGCCGAGCAAAAAGCTGAAAATGACCGCGGAGGGTAAATTCATGCCGACGAGTACGCCGCCGAGAATGGTTACCAGGCTTCGGCTGGTACCCGGCCACATGGCGATGCATTGCATGAATCCGATGACCAGCGCCATTTTCCAGGTCATGTCCTCGATCCCCAGTCCTTCCATCGGCGGCTTGTTTCGGCGCCACCAGGAAACCAGGAGAATCGCCAGGCCTCCGACGAACCACGCGAATACAATCGGCTGCAGGCCGAACAGGTAATGCCGGATCGGGCCGTGGAACAGTAACCCGATTACGGCCGCCGGGGTGAATGCGATGGCGATGTGGATGAGCAGCCGGAGCCCGAAATCGTCTCGCCCGAAAAGACCGAAAAGCATCCGGCGCACATACGGAAAGTAGAGGGTCAATACCGCCAGGATGGCCCCGGCCTGGATGACGATCGAGTAGGCGTCCGCCGCCAGCTTTTCCTCCTCCGTTTGCCCGATTCCCATTGCCCGCTGGACTAAAATCAAATGTCCGGTCGAACTGACCGGCGTATATTCCGTTACGCCTTCGACGATTCCGAGTATGACCGCCTGTCCGAATGTCATGCCGTGTTCGGGGGGCGGCTCCGTCTCGATCGCGCCCGCCGGGAATGGCGCGAGAAGCAGGATCGTGATCAGTACGGTTAGGAAGCGAGGAATCATCTTCTTCACAGGATCTTCAGTTTCGGCAGGTCCTGGATGTCCACCAGGCCCACGAGCAGGCCGTCGTCATTGACGATCACCAGGTCATCTATGTTGTGCTGTTCGTAGAGGGCCAGTACGTCAACCGCCAGATGATCCTTGGTCAACGTGATGGGATCCCGCGTCATGACTTCGTCGACGGCCATTCCGGCGATGTTTTGTGTGTCGGTCATGTGACGGCGGAGGTCGCCATCGGTAAAGACTCCGAGCACCTTGTCCTGCTCGTCCACGACGACGACCGCGCCGGAACGGGCTTCCGTCATGGCCAGTACGGCATCCCGGACTTTCGCGCCGGAGATCACCTTTGCCAGGCGGTTGCCGGTGCGCATGATATCGGCCACGCGCAACAGCAACGTGCGTCCGATGGCGCCGCCCGGGTGTAGTTTGGCGTAATCGTCCTTGCTGAAACCGCGCCCTTCGAGCAGAACCATGGCCAGCGCGTCCCCGATCGCCAGCATGGCCGTGGTGCTGGTGGTGGGGGATATATTCAGCGGACAGGCCTCCCGGTCGATGATCACCGGGATCATCTCGTCGCTGTGTTGCGCCAGAACGCTGTTGCGGTCGCTGGTAATGGATACCACCCGAACGTCCTGGCGTTTGACGGCCGGCATGAGGTTCAGCAGTTCCTCGGATGCCCCCGTATAGCTTAATGCCAGGACAACGTCGCCCGCGTTCAAAATTCCCAGGTCACCATGCATAGCTTCCGAGGGATGCAGGACAACGGCCGGACTGCCCGTGCTCGTCAGGGTGGCGGCGATCTTCTGGCCGATGTGAAAGCTTTTCCCCTGGCCCGTAACGACGATCTTCCCTCCGGCGTTCAAGCTTTCAACCATCAGGCGGACCGCCCGCCCGAATTCCAGGCCCAGCCCGTTTCGAACCTTGCGGAGGCCGTCGATTTCGATGTCGATGATTTCCTGTGCCCGTTTAGCGTATTCCACGTTGTTCTCCTGAAAAACCGTACCCTAGTATATTCTTGCGGATACGTCAAAATGTTGTGGTCGCCGCTTCGCGGCGATCCTGGTCTCTTCAATCGTCCACCGTAATCGTCGCCGTAGTCGTAATCCGAGTAGACAAGGATTAGGACAAAGATTAAGGCACCCGACGCGGGATACGGGATGCGGGGTGCGGACGAGTAAGATTACGATTAAGATTAAGATTAGGATTAGGATAAAGACGCGCGACACCCGACACCCGACACGAGGTACGGGATACGGGATGCGGGATGCGAGATACGGGGATACGCGATGCGGGATGCGCGATGCGGGATGCGGACGATTAGGATTACGATTAAGATTAAGATTAGGATTGAGATAAAGACACGCGACACCCGACACCCGACACGAGGTACGGGATACGGGATACGGGATACGGGATACGGGA
>SLKG01000026.1 GCA_007134735.1 Kiritimatiellia bacterium | reverse complement strand
CCGTCCCGGCCGCCGAGAACGGATTCCACCACCGACACGTATCGATCGTTCTCGTTGATGCGTAATCCGTCCCGCGTGAATTCCGCAGGCTCAAAAAAGACGGCATGCCCTTCGTTGTACCACACGGACGTCTCCACGGCGTCGAATGCATAAAACACGTATTGATGAAAGGCCTCATGATTAACGAGGCCGGCCGCGTGTTCGCGTCGATCCCGGGCGCGTCCGTGCTCTTGGGGACGAATCACCAGTTCCCGCCTTCGCGGCATCCAGATGCCGCCGGTCCACCGATTTTCTTCGCCGACATACTCCACGTACTCCTCTCCATCGGCAAACACGCGAACCACGCTGATCGCTTCAATGGGACGACGAGGCGGTATCATCCGTTCCCATACCTCGCGCAACGCATTGAGATCCTCCTGTATCCCCCGCACCAAGGCGCGTTCCGCCCCCGAAAGGTTGGAGACGAGAATATATTGCGGCGTCTCCACGTGCCACCAGCCCGGCATGCCCCGAATGCTGTTCAACGCGGCCCCCCGGCTTTCCGCACGTTCCGGCGAAACGTCCCCGACGGCGGTATCGGGGCTCTGGAATCGTTGGGCCACCGAGGGACGCGCCGTTTCCGTCCGCGGGATCGGTTGCAGGGATCCGAGAATCTCACGCTCAATCACGTGCCGGGCCGCCTGCCGGTCGGTTCCCACGGCAAACTCAAAGAGCAGGAAGAACCACTGATCCTCATCAACCCCATGAATATTAGACACGAAATTAAAGGCATAGCCCAAGCGAGGGCGATCCGTGCTCTCCAGGTCGAACCGCGCCACGCTTTGAAGTCGAGGTCCCTGCGGCAATCGTTCCGGCGGGGACCGCACGCCCACCCCGGAAAATTCCTCAACCCATTTCGCCCAATCGGCCCCGCCCGTCGGCGGTTTTGATCCCTGAAAGGCCCGGTCGAAATCCTGACGCAATACGTGCTCTCGCGGAAAGCCGGTCGGCATCATGGAATCGATCACCCCAAATACCATGGCATTCCCCCGCTCGTCTTCCCAGCGCCCCCGATACTGCGTGGCATACCACAGGTCGCGCGGATCAAACATCTCGGCCACCGACCCATCGGAAGTTCGATAGCGGTACACCTCGGGCGGGCGCAGCGGGACGGCGCGCACATGACGTAATCCCCGGAAGGAAACCCCTTCGTCCGCCACCTGAATCTCGGCGCCGACGGAAGGCGCCCGGCCCATCCGGGCCTGCGCCTCGCCGACCCGGAGGCCAACGACCACGAGACAGAACACCGTCCATAGGGGCATGCTCTTCGTCTTCATAGAAGAAGAGTGGGCGATCACTCGGCAACCGCTCCGGCTTGAATGTCCGCTCTAACTCCTTCCAGCCACTTTATATTCTCTTCAGCAGATTCATGCGCATCGCTTTTGACGTGCTCCCGTAGATGTATTTTATTCTCCGGCCATCTTTCTGCGAGTCTTTCGGGTAACTCACGGTACGATTTAATGCGTCGGTCAATCGCACTTAACGCCTTATCGGCATCGGACTCAGCCAACCGCATATACCACTTACGTGCCCCGTCTCTATCGCCCATGGCCCAATGATAATTCACCAAATCATGGATGAGAGACGTTTCCTCAGGATACAGCGAGTGTCCGACTTCCAACAACTGGATCGCCGGCAACCCCAGTTCTCTTAATTCCTCAACGCTTTTCGTTGATGATGTCCTCTCCCACGCCTTCATGGCCAGTATGCTAAACAGCCGGGGACTTAACGCTACTTGCGAGAGGTCACGAACATCCGCCGAATGAGCATTCGAATTACCCTGGCCGCCATTCTCAACGACTTCCGCCGGCGACAGACTCAAAGCCAGGACACTGATTGACGTGATTAAAATATGGACCCTCATCATGATCCCCTTCCCAGCCGAGTGGGGCGCAGCCGAGTGGGGCATAACCAGCCCTCCATCTCGAGTTCCGGAATGCCATGTCTTTCTCTTCTCCCGTTGCTTCGATGATGCAACGGGCCTTCACCGCATAATGAGATAAAGATATCGTATTACCAAGACGACCGCAGAAACAAACCCTAAGGCCATCATCATTGACAAGTTACCTGATATAGCACTTAGGTCCTCGTCTGGATCTTCATCCAGCCAATCCTTTATCCAAAGCACTGGCCCTGCTTGAATTGCGAGCGTGTAACAGGCTATCATCCCCGCGGTGAGAAATGCTCGCAGGAATTCGCCAGCGTCTGACGGTGTCCAGAGGTCACGCGGAAAGTCAATACGCAACAGAATGACCAGTATAACAGTGCCAGCCAGCGCGGTTATTCGGAAACAGGTTTTTTTTGACAATGGGATCTCCTTAATTCCGGCCGAACGTCGAGTGTGACCCTCGCTTCACCCAGCGAGCCGAGTGGAGCGATCCCTTAGAATATAAACTATGGCGATTCGAGATCACTCAAAAACCTCTCTATTCTCGCTCCCTTCCTTCGCCAGGCGCCGTCGCCCTCCAGCCTCCCGGATCCGAATGCTGATCGCCGCACCGGAAGAAAGGCAGGCGACAGGCATGCCTATATTCCAAGATATCGCCCAACTCTTCATTCGTACATTGTCCCGCAAGGAAGCGGTTCAATGATGATGGCGGCTCACGCCTGGGCGGGCCGGCCGGAATCACGCGACGACTCGAGAATCTCCTCCGCATAATGGCAGGCGCTCCATTGACCGGGCGAGACCTCCCGAAGAGCCGGCACGTCCGTGCGGCATTTATCCCGGACTCGATGACACCGGGGATGAAACGGACAGCCGGGGATACGCCGAATCGGCGACGGCACGTCGCCCTTGAGCACGATGCGGTCGCCACGGCCTTCCCGGCGCGCTTTTAACCCCTTGCCGACGTCCGGCACGGCCGACAACAGCGCCTCGGTGTAGGGATGCGAGGGAAAACTGTAGATGCGTTCGGCGCGCCCCGATTCCACGATCCGGCCCAGGTACATCACCATGATCCGGTCGCACACGTACCGCACCACGGCCAGATCGTGCGCCACAAACAGGTACGACAATCCCATTTTCTCCTGCAAATCCCTCAACAGGTTCAAAATCTGGACCTGCACCGATACGTCCAAAGCCGAAACCGGCTCATCCGCAATGATCAGTTTCGGGTCCACCGCCATCGCGCGCGCAATGCCGATCCGTTGACGTTGTCCCCCGCTGAATTCGTGCGGATACCGATCGAGATATTCCGAATCCAGTCCGACCGACTCAAACAATTCGGCCGCCCGTTTATGGCGTTGAGCCCGATCGCCTTTCTTGTGCACATATAGCACCTCTTCGATCGCCCGCCCCACCGGGATGCGAGCATTCAACGAACCGTACGGATCCTGGAAAATCATCTGCACCTGTTTGCGAAAGGCCTTCAGATCCCCGCCTTTCAAGGTGGTAATATCGTATCCCCCAAACAGGATCCGCCCGTCTTCAACATCCACAAGCCGCATGATCGCCCGTCCCAGGGTTGTTTTGCCGCAGCCGCTTTCACCCACCAACCCCACGCTTTCCCCGCGCATGAGCGACAGGCTCACGCCGTCCACGGCACGAACCGGAGCCTTGCGATGTCCGAAATACACGCGCAAATCGTCCATGCGGAGCAGCTCTCCATCGCTTCTCTTTCGGACGCCTTGACCCGCCGTACGCATCACAATTCCCTCCAAAAATGACACCGGGAATACCGGCCCTCCTCCACCTGCTCATCGGCCGGTTCCTGTGCGCGGCATATATCGCGCCGGTAGGGACAACGCGGATGAAACGTACAACCGGACGGCAAAGCACGCGGGTTCGGCACGCTCCCTTCGATCCCCCTCAGCTTCCCTTCCACACCCTCCAATTGCGGAACCGCCTCCAGGAGCCCCTTCGTGTACGGATGGCGCGGACGCGAAAGCACCTCCTCGGTCAATCCGGACTCCACGACGCGTCCGGCATACATCACATTGATGCGATGCGCCACGCCGGCCACCAGGCCCAGGTTGTGCGTAATCAGCAAAACGGCCATACCCAACTGTTGCTGGAGCGAACCCAATAATTCAAGAATCTGGGCCTGGATGGTCACATCCAGTGCCGTGGTAGGTTCGTCGGCCACCAGAAGCTTGGGGCGGCAGGCCAAGGCCATCGCAATCATGGCGCGTTGCTGCATCCCCCCGCTCAATTCATGCGGGTAGGCATACATCCGCTGTTCGGGGTCCGGAATACCCACCAACCGAAGCAGGTCCAGTGTTTCCTTTCGGACATGTACGCCCTTTCGATGCAAGCGCAGGGACTCGCCGATTTGGTACCCGATCTTGAATACGGGATTCAGCGAAGCGGTCGGGTCCTGGAAAATGTAGGAAATATCGTTTCCGCGCATCTGCTTGAGCGGTCTCGGCTTCATGCCCAGCACATCGCGACCCTCGTACAACACGCGTCCTCCGGCATAGAATCCGGGCGGCTCCGGCACCAGGCGCGCCAGCGCGAGGGCCGTGACGCTTTTTCCACAACCGCTTTCCCCCACCAACGCAACCGTTTCTCCGCGCCGAATGGTGAAGCCGACCCCGTCCACGGCACGAACCGGATCCTCCGGCGTACCGAAATACACGCGGAGGTCCTCGACTTCGATCAGCGTATTGTTTTTCTGCTCGGTCATCTTCTCTCCTGGAGGGACGCCCCGACCGCTTCGTGTCGGAGCCCTGGTCACGCAGAAGCGTGACCCTCCACCATGGTCATATCGTTCAACGTTTCTTTTCCCCGCCGGGCGGCGAGGCAACCGCCCCTCCCATTCCCGTACGATCGTTCATACTCCGTCTTCGGGAGGGTCCGCGGCCCCGCGGACCGGGATGCATCCATTCGCCCGAATCAAAACCAACATCTCATCATTGTTTCCCCGTCCTCAATCTCGGATCCAGCGCGTCGCGCAAGGCATCGCCCAGCAGATTGAACGCCAGCACGATGAAGAACAACGCGGCGGTTGCGGCGGCCATTTCCCACCAGACTCCGTGCCACAAACGCAAACGCGCGTTGCTGATCATGATCCCCCACGAGGGTTCGCCTTCGACGCCGATCCCGAGAAAACTCAAGAACACTTCCGTGCCGACCGCCGCCGGGAAGAACAACGTGAAAGACACCAGCACCACATGAAATACGTTCGGCAAAATGTGTCGGAATATGATGCGGAAATGACCGAGGCCGAGGGCGTACGCCGCCGTGACATAGGGCTGTTCCTTGTGCTTGATCACTTCGCCGCGAATCAACCGGCACAAGCCGACCCACATGGTCAGCCCGATGCCGAGATACACCCCGAGCAACCCCTGGCCGACCACCATGGCGATCGCCAGAATGAAGAGCAATCCCGGAATCGAAGCGAACGTGGAATACAACCACACGATGAAATCGTCCACGCGCCCGCCGAAATAACCGGCCAGGCACCCGAGCAGAACCCCGATAGGAATCGCAATGAGCGACGTGACGATGCCGACCATGTACGCAATACGTGTGCCCTGAACGAGCCGTTGCAACACATCCCGCCCCAATCCATCGGTACCGAGCGGATGCCGCCGTAATTCCCTGAAGCCGGTCTGCATCCGTTCCCGGTACGTCATGTCCCCGTCCCCCTCCACGGCAAACGGAGAACGCACAAAGCTCGGCGGCATGTACTGCGCCTCCAGGTTGGTGCGATGATAGGAAGGTGTGATGTCCCGCCACTGATGCCAGCGGTACACCCCCTCGCCGTACAGGGCAATCGCCGTGTAGAGGATCACCACGACCAGGCAGAACATGGCCAGGCGGTTCCTCTTCAACCGGCCCCACGCGTCCGCCCACAACGATTGCCCGCCGGAAGCGTCGCGCGACGAGGGCGTCGCGCCTCCATTTCCGCGCTTGTTATTCTCCGATCGCTTCATTTGAGTTTCACCCTCGGATCGACCACGGCATAACAGATATCGGTTAACAAATTCGCCGCCACGTAAAGGACGGCCCCGATCAACACGATCGCGCGGATGACGTCAACATCCGAGGAATTGATCGCCTCGATGCCCATGTATCCCAGTCCGGGAATTCCGAAGAAACTCTCCAGGAGCAGGCTCCCCGTATATAGAAAAGGGATGGCGATGACCACGTTGGTGATGACCGTGATCATGGCGTTCTTGAGCACGTGCTTGAACAGCACGCCGCTCCTGCTTACGCCCTTTGCAAAAGCCGTGCGGACATATTCCCTGTACATTTCGTCCAGCATGACGGTTCGGTAGAAACGAAGATCACGGCCCAGCCCGCTGATGACGCCGATGAGAATCGGCAGGGCCAGATAGGCCATCGTTTCAAATCCCCAGACCGGGAACCAGCCCCATCGATAGGCGAGCACGTATTGGCCCACCACGATCCAGACCAGGTAATTGATACTCATCAAGGCTACCGCCAGCACCACGAAGGAACGATCCAGCAGGGTGTTTCGGTAAAACGCGCAGATGAGGGAAAGGCTGATGGCGATCACCAGCCCCGCGAAGAAAATAGGCACCGTCAACTGAAGCGAAGGACCGATGCCCTGCCGGATCATGCGGGTTACCGGCTGGTTCGTCACGTGCGACGTGCCCAGGTCCAGGCGCGCGAGTTGTTTCAGAAAAAATACGAATTGCGAATCGAGCACATGATCCGCGCGCCGCTCCAGTTTCATGGAGCGGATTTCCAGCGGAGCCCCTTGAACCGAGAGGCGCATGTTTAATTCCCCCGGTTGTTCCCCCGCGTCAAAAGGCAACGTCGCGCGTTGCCAATGGGCCGACGGCTCCAGGCGCATCCGATGCGTTTCGGTTTCCGGCTCCCCCCCATTTCTCACCGGAACATCGTACCGCCATGCGGCGTCGCCTTCGGGATCAAGACGGTATTCGACCACCCAGCGGAACCGGGTATCGGCGCGCGGGGTAAACGCCAGCGGCACGGGGTACACCTCGTCCGGCGCCAGGGCGATATGGGCGGGCTCCCGGTGCACGGCCGGGTGATGCGTCACCCCCTCAACCTCGCGCCACGGACCCGCGTGCCGTTTGAAATCGGAGGCTTCGTAGGCACGGGTTTCGCTCCAGAGCCCTGCGATCACCGGCTTGTTGAATCCGCGCACCTCGTCGAATTCCTCAAGCATGCGGGGCGATACGTGTCGGCCCAGGGTCATCAGCGCCGGACTGCCGCCCACGACATTGAACAAGATAAACGTGATCAGGATAACCCCGAACACCGTCGGGATCATTTGCAGCACGCGTCGTACAACATAGTTCAGCACGGTACGAAATTACCTTCCATATTCCCGAAGCCATTCCCGGCGACGGTCCGCATCGATTTTGTAATACTTCCCCATACCGTAGGGAAAGTCATGCCGTTTGAAATTCTCCAGCCACGAGTGAAACAATCCGTACGCCAACGGGGTCGTCGAAAAGATCCATGGAGAATCCTCGATGACGATATCGGCCATGCGCTGATAGAGCGCCGTCCGTTCGGGGGAATCCTGCATCACGCGAACCTTTTCATACAGGCGGTCGAATTCCTTGTTCCGGTACTGGGTATGATTCGGGCCGGGCGACCGGTTCGGGCCGTAAAAAAGCTGCAAGAAATTCTCGGCGTCCGGATAATCCGCCACCCAGCCCAGCGTAAACATCTGGGCCTGTCCGCGCGCAATCTTTTCCAGGAAGGCCGGCCAGTTGTTATAGCTTGGGCGGATCACAATCCCAATGCGGGTCATGAAATCGGCAAACAATTCCATTTGCTGTCGCATGTCCGGGCTTTCCGGCGATCCGATTTCCAGCGTGAGCTGCAGGCGCCGCCCGGTTTCCGGATCACGCCCCTCCGGATAGCCCGCCTCCGCCATCAACTCGCGCGCCCGCCCCAAATCGTACGGGTACGGAATTTCGCCCTCGCGATATCCCGTCATCCCTTCCGGAATCGGACCGGTCGGCCGGGTTACCCGATGATTGAAGAACCGGATCCATTCGTCCGTGTTGATTGCGTGCGCCATGGCCTGGCGCAGTTTGCGGTTGCGGCGATCGATCTCCGGGTCGTCCGACTGGCCGACCACCGGGTCTTCCATGTTGAACCCGAAATAGAAAATCGTCATGGTGGGCGATGTGAGCAGTTGGACCCCCATCGCTTCGAGTTCCTCGGTCAGCTCCCTTTCCTCGGTAATCACAACGTCCCAGTTATCCCGGGATATGCCGGACGACTCAAACTGCCCGCGCAGGAACATCAGCCACTGTGTGGACGGGTCCTGGACTACATACTGGATGACCCGGTCCACGAATGGAATCGGCTTTCCGGCATCTTCGAGGAGTCCGAATGCTTCATCGTCCGGCGCCCCGGATGACGGATAGTATTCAACCCGGCCGGTTTCCTCCCATTTGGGATTTCGCACGAATTCGATCCGGTAGTTGCGGCGCCACGATTTCAGGACATAGGGCCCCGTGCCGACGGGGTTGTTGACAAAGTCCTCCCCGTAATATTCCACGGCCTCCCGCGAAACGGCATACGCGTAGTGCATGGTGAGGATCCAGAGGAGTTGGGGATATGGGCGGGTAAGTGTGATTTGCAGCGTATGCGGATCGAGCGCCTGCAGGCCTTCCACGTCCAGATCGTAATCGGTAGGCGCATCGGCTGTGCTGGCTTCCCGGAATTCGTTGAGCCCGACGATGCGATCGTTGAACGCCCACCATCCGGTAGAGGCATTTTTCACGTCGGCCACACGCTTGATGGCATAAATGAAATCATCCGCCGTCAATTCCCGCCCCACGCCTTCGCGGTCCACAAAACAGGGATCATCCTGAAAATAAAGGCCCCGGCGAATTCGAATCGTGTACCGGAGACCGTCTTCGGAAACCTCCGGCATATCCTCGGCCAGGAGCGGCACCACGCGGTACGGACGATCCAGGTAATGATACTCGTACAGGCCCTCATAGATGCGGGCAATGGCGTGGGCGGACGCAACGTCCCCGGCTTTCACGGGATCAAGTCCGCGGATACGGCTTGTCTCGCCGTAGAAGACCATTTCCCCTTCATGCGCCTCGCCGTGCAGGGTTTCGCCGGCGCAACCGCCGCCCAGCACCATCCCCATGCCGGCGATCAGTACAAAGAGCAAGGGAGTATTGCGCAATTTTGCCGTAGCTGTTTCCATAACATTGTTCGGGACCAAGCCGCATCCCGTAGCCGCGTCGGGCGGGGTGGTGTCGCAAAGCCGGCGGTGGGGGCACCACCGCTTATCCGCGGCGGTTACACATCCGCCGCGCCGGCCTTCTCAACCGGTCCATCCGGGACCCGATCCAACACGTTCAGGCGGACATCAGCGGTTGTCTTCCGTTTCAGGCTCCACATGAAAAATCGGCGCGGCCCCGTCGGGCGGAGGGGCGACCGGGGAAACATCTCCCGGAATCGGCTCCTCCACTTCCATCGGAGGTCCCAGCGGAGGCGCTTCCACGGTCCCGGGCGCCTCCATCATCGGCGGTACCGGAGCGGGATCGCCCTCCGGGATGGTCTCGGTAACCGGCGGATGATGCCGCGGGGGCGGTTGATGACGGTCCATGATCGTTCGATCGATCCGGCCGCCCGCCATGACCAGGGCGAGTAACAGGGTATTCACCATGAAAGCCGCCGCCAACACGATGGTGGCGCGCGTCAACACGTTACCCGCACGGGATCCGAACAGGCTCTCGCCCATGCCTCCGCCGAACGCGGTTCCCAATCCACCGCTGCCCTTTGACTTCTGCATCAGAATGAGCCCGATCAGCAAAAGACAAATAACCACTTCGATGGACAATAATATGGTTCTTACTATCATATGTACCTGTACTCCCGTCCGGGAAGGCCCGCTTACATTCCACTCTTAACAATAGCCGCAAATGACGCGGCGTCCAGACTGGCGCCGCCGATTAGCCCGCCATCAATATCCGGCTGGCCGAACAGTTCCCGCGCATTGGACGCCTTGACGCTGCCCCCGTATTGAATACGCACGGAATCCGACACCGCTTCGTCCGACATCTCCCGAAGCACGCTTCGAATCAGCGCGTGCACTTCCTGGGCCTGTTCCGGCGTGGCCGTGCGGCCCGTCCCAATGGCCCATACCGGCTCATACGCCACAATCGTTTCGATCAACTGTCGCGTCTCCAGGCCGGCCAGGCTCTGTCGCACCTGCGTCTCCACCACCGCATGCGTCTGATCGGCCTCGCGCTGATCCAGCGTCTCGCCGACACATACGATGGGGCGCATATTCGCCGCCAAGGCCGCATGCGTCTTTCGATTCACCACTTCATCCGTCTCATGAAAATGCTGCCGCCGCTCGCTGTGCCCCAGGATCACGTAATGACAAAATAATTCGCGCAACATCGGCGGCGAAATCTCTCCGGTGAACGCGCCCGATGACTCCCAGTGCATGTTCTGGGCGCCCAGATCAATGTGCGTGCCGGAGATCGCATCGCTTACGGCCTTGATGGCGGTAAACGGGGGACACAACACGACGTCCACCTCCCGGCATTCCGCGAGTTCGCGCTTGATGCCTTCGACGAGCAACAACGCCTCCTCGACCGTCTTGTTCATTTTCCAGTTACCGGCCACAATCGGTTTTCGCATGAAAAAATTAGCCTCCTGTTAATGGATGATTAGAGTGTTGGAGTAATGGAGTGATGGAGTATTTCATGAGCCGTATTCTACGTTTGATTCCTTGATTATCAAATGGTCCACCCATTCGCCCGCATCCCTCTTTTGCTCGAGCCGCTCCACCAACTTCAAAAGACCGTTTTCTAGTTTATAGCATTCGGCATCAAGTCGCTGAAAGGATTTCTCCGATAATTGCCCTGCTTTATGGCAAGCATATAAACCCGACACGGATTCTCCCAGCGACCTTAGTGCGAAGTACAAGCTTTGGATATATTGTTTTACGGTGCGACTGCAATATCCCTCCGCGATATTCCGATGAACCGAGTCCATGGATGCCAGTTGTTGAGAAACCACCCGTCGAAGCGCATACGGCAATTCTCCAAATACCCGTGCCGTCTCTACATATAATCCGATGGCCTCGTCCCACACCCGCAACTTCTGATAACCCCTGTTCTTATTGCTATACGTCACCCCATCACCCCATTACTCCAGCACTCCATTACTCCAATTCTTCACTTCTTCTCCGTCAACGCCGCAACGCCCGGCAGTTCCTTCCCTTCGAGGAATTCGAGGCTTGCGCCGCCGCCCGTGCTGATGTGGGTCATCTTATCCGCCAGTTTGGACTGGTTCACGGCGCTCACACTGTCGCCGCCGCCGATGATGCTTAAACAATCCGTTTCCGCCACCGACCGGGCTATTTCCAGTGTTCCCTTTGCAAAGGGCTCCATCTCGAAACAGCCCATCGGGCCGTTCCAAACCACCGTTTTTGCGGAGGCGATTTCAGCGCAGAACAACGTGACGGTCTCCGGTCCGATATCCAGGGCCATCCACCCGTCTTCAATCCCGTCTTCCGGTACCACCTTTGTATTCGCGGCGGCATCGAACGCGTCGGCCACGACATGATCCACCGGCAACAGAAGCTTCACACCCGCGGCCTCGGCATTCTCAAGCACTTCGCCGGCCATGGAAATCCGGTCCTCCTCCACCAGCGATTTGCCTACGGGTAGACCCTGCGCACGGTAAAATGTGTATGCCATGCCTCCGCCGATTAACAGGGTATTGACCTTGCCGAGCAGGTTCTGGATCACATCGATCTTGCCGCTGATCTTGGCGCCGCCCAGGATCGCCACGAAAGGACGTTCCGGATCGGCCAGCGCCTTGCCGAGATAGGCGATTTCCTTTTCAAGCAGGAACCCGGCGGCATTTTGTTCGAAAAACTTCGTCACCACCGCCGTGGAGGCATGCGCGCGATGCGCCGTGCCGAACGCGTCATTCACATACACATCGCCCAGAGAGGCCAACTCTTTGGCAAAGGCTTCCTGTTTCTGCTTCATCTCCGCCTTCGCCGCTTTCTTCTCTTCGTCCGACGCGTCGTCGGCCGTTTTCGCCTTGCCCTCCTCCTCGGCATGGAACCGGACGTTTTCCAGCAGAAGAATCGAACCCGGGGCCAGTTCTTCGGTCTTCTTCATCACGTCGGGCCCCACGCAATCCTCCGCGAATTCCAACGGCGCCGATACCAGCCCTTTCAGGTGTTCGGCCACGGGCTTGAGGCTGAATTCCGGGCTGGGCTTTCCTTTCGGCCGGCCCAGATGGCTCATCAGCACCACGCACCGCGCGCCGTGTTCCAACGCATGCTGAATGGACGGCAGGGCGGCCTGGATCCGCGTATCGTCCGCCACCCGGCCCTCCTTGATGGGCACATTAAAGTCCACGCGCATCAGCACGCGCTTGTCCTTCAGGTCCAAATCTCGGATCGTCAACTTGTTCATTACGCATCAACCTTGGCCATGTGACTGATCAGGTCGAGCAGCTTGCAGGAATAACCCCACTCGTTGTCGTACCAGGCCACCAGCTTCACGAATGTATCGGTGAGCGCAATACCCGCGTCCGCGTCGAATATGCACGGGCACTTCTCTCCGATGAAATCGGACGACACCACGAGGTCTTCCGTGTACCGGATAATGCCCTTCATCTCGCCCTCGGACGCCTTCTTGAAGGCCGACTTGATCTCGTCGTAGCTGGCAGGCTTCTCCAACCGGCAGGTCAGATCCACCACCGAGACGTTGAGCACCGGAACCCGGAACGCCATACCCGTGAGCTTGCCGTTCAGGGCGGGAATGACCTTGCCGACCGCCTTGGCGGCGCCGGTACTGGACGGAATGATGTTGTGAGCCGCGGCGCGGCCGCCCCGCCAATCCTTCTTGGACGGGCTGTCCACGGTCATCTGCGTGGAGGTGATCGCGTGGATCGTGCTCATCAAGCCCTCGGCCATGCCCCAGTTGTCTTGGACCACCTTGGCAAGCGGCGCAATACAGTTCGTCGTACAGGACGCGTTCGAAACCACGTCCATGCCTTTGTCATACGTCTCGTGGTTCACGCCCATCACGAACATCGGCGCGTCGGATGACGGCGCGGAAATGATCACCTTCTTCGCGCCGGCCTTGATATGCGCCGAAGCCTTGGCAATATCCTTGAAGACACCCGTACACTCCGCGATATATTCCGCGCCGCACCCGGCCCATGCAATGGCGGAAGGATCCTTTTCCCCGAACACCTGGATGGCCTTGCCGTCCACGATGAGCTGGCCGTCCCGTGTTTCCACCGTGCCCGGGAACGTGCCATGCACCGAATCGTACTTGGTCATATAGACCATGTAATCCAGATCGATGAACGGGTCGTTGATGCCCACCACTTCGATATTCTTGTCCTGTTGCGCGGCCCGGAACACCAGGCGCCCGATACGACCGAAGCCGTTGATACCTATTTTTACCGACATATGTATACTCCTCTCCCTTGATGAAGGTTGATTATGGATTCAGAACGTCAATGAAAAACCGACTAATCCCTTGATTCAGGGCGTACCTTACTCAATGACCGGACACGGGTCAATAGGTGCTTTCCCGTTTCTCGACCGGAAAAAGTACCCGTCCCCACGGCGCCCGCAGAAGTACCTGTCCCCGTCCTGTAGCCGCCGCTGATCGCCCGCAGAAGTACCTGTCCCCGTCCTGTAGCCGCCGCTGATAAGCGGTGGCGGGCATTCGCGACCGCGTTGCCGCCAGTACCTGCCGCCAGTACCTGTCCCTTCCGCGATTCCGTTGCGCAGACATTTTTTAGAATTATTCTTGACATTCGGCCCGCCCTTATCCTAAATCGTGCGCAGGGACGGTTTTGTCCACCGGGAAGAACCCGGATGAGGGCACATCATGTTCAAGGTAGACCCCATTGACAGGCAGACCATTGACAGCTGGCCGATTGCGGAGTCCGGTCTGCCCACCCGGGTTGTCAACGGAACTCGAGAGGCCGGTATTCTGTCCGTCGGGGAACTCCGCCGAAAGAGCGATGAAGAGCTGTTTCGCCTGCGAACCATCGGCCGCGTTTCATTAAGGGATATCCACAACTTCTTTAATCTCTGTCAGCAGATTGAGTCCGGGCAACTCATCTTCATCACCATCCAACAACTCTTCGATCTTTTTCTGGATAAAGAAGAAATGACCGTGCTTATCGGCCGATGCGGCTTACAGCGCGATGACGCCAATGCGTCAAGGAATTTCATGACGCTCCAGGAGATCGGTAATACCATGCACCTGACCCGCGAACGTATTCGCCAAGTGGAAAATACGGCGCTGGCCAAGTTGCAAAGCCGTCTTGCCGACGTGTGCCTGCAGCCTTTTTATCTGTATCTCCGGCACTTTATTCATTCACGGGATCAAACCGTTGATTATTCCGAAGCGTACGACCTCTCAGGGCAAGCCTGGCTCTCGGACTATAATCCGTGTCCCGTCATGCTTCTGCTGGCGGATCTGGCGCCGGATAAACTGACCGCATACAACCGCTTCTTCAGCATCCTTCCGAGAAAAACGATCGAAACGTTGGAGCGCACGGCGATATCCGTTCTCAAACAGGAATCGCGATCAATGTCCCTGGACCATATTGCCTCTCGCGTGGCATCCGTCGCCCCGGACATACCGGATATCTCCCTGCGCAAGGCTGTTCGTGTAATTCTCGATTATTACCCTCAATCCGCCCCGACCATGGATAACCGGTATTTTCTTTATCCCAATGGCGCACACGATTTCCTTACCGAGACCATGCAATCGCTGTCCGGGCCTACGGGATACCGCGCCATCACCAACGCCTTCAATGCCCGCCTTAAGCCCGAAGGCCGCAAAGGCGCCGGTTACATCCTGAAGTTGCTCAACGAACATCCTGCATGCGCGCGGATCGACCGGGGCCAATATGCACTGCAACAAGCAGCGGATGCTACGAATAGCGGGCCGGGCGATCCGGCGGTACCGGCCCCATGACCGTTCGGCGCGCCCCCATTCGGATTCCAAACCAAGCCGCCCGTCATGCCGCGGTTGCACAAACCCCGGATCCCCGGGATCCGGTTTCTCTCTCCTGGCAAACAGCTCCCTCCATTCATTCCGTCTACGATCCTTGAGTTGTCGCCCAAGTCACGGTATGGTCGGCGCATATGAAACTGATTGACCGATATCTATTCACCGGACTGATGGTCCCCCTCTTCTACTGCCTTTCGGCGTTCATTATGATTTTCATCATATTCGACCTGTTCAGCCACTTGTCGGACTTTATCGAAGCCGGAACCCCGTTTCTTCAAATCTTCCGCTATTACCTATATCTCATCCCGTCCTTCATCATATATGTCGTCCCCATTTCACTTCTTCTCGCCGTGCTCTACAGCTTGTCGCAACTAACACGAAACAACGAAATCACGGCCATACGGGCATGCGGGGTAAGCCTGTACCGCCTTATGGTGCCCTACATCATTGTGGGATTTTTTGCGAGCGGGGCCGTTTGGGTCATGAACGAGAGCTTCGCACCCCGATCGGCCTACTGGACCGAGCAATTTATCCGCGGGGAACAACACAGGGACGATGATTCGGCGTTCATCGCCAGGAACCTCGCCTATCGGAATCCCCGGGAAAACCGGAATTGGTTCATCGGCGAATTCGATACCCGCACCTACGACATGCGACACATCGAGGTCACGGAATTGCGGGAGGACGGCACCGATAAGATCAAATACACAGCCCCCAAGGGGCAATGGCTTGACGGACGCTGGTGGTTTACGGGCGTTCAGATACAAAAGTTCGACCCGCAAGGCAACCCCCTGCTCCCCGAGACATCCCCACACCGGACGATGACGGAATTCTCCGAAACACCGCGCGAATTTGTCAATGTCACTAAGGATCCCGAATTTCTTTCTTCCCGAGAACTGCTCGAATTTCTTGATGTACACCAGGATATGTCTCCTGACGCCGTTGCCCGGATCCGGGTCGACCTGCATTACCGGTTGGCCATGCCCTGGACCTGTCTGATCGTAACCCTGCTGGGCCTGCCCATCGGATCGCATACGGGCCGCCGCGGCGCACTGCTTGGCGTGGCACTCGCCCTGACCTTGTTCTTCAGTTATTACGTTTTCATCAATTTCGGGCTCGCGCTGGGAAAAAATCAAACCCTCCCCCCCTGGCTCGCGGCCTGGTTTCCCAATATCCTGTTTCTGGGCATCGGCCTGGTGGAACTCTACCGGTTGAGATAATTCCGACCCGGTCATTTGACAGCCCTTTCATATCGTGCTAGCTTCTCTCACATAATAGAATCGCAATTGCAAACCGGTACGCATGTATCCTTAGAGCATTTCCATAAGGGGTTTGAATGTGGATGCGGATTTGACACACGACAATAAACCGGCCGAATCAAAAGATGTCATTGTATTCTTAAACGACCACGAGGCCACCCCCCAACCCCGCTCCTTCCAGTTTTGTCCCTTGGGCGTGCAGTTCTACATGGAGAAGCCCCTCCCGGAATGCGAGTTGGTGGAATTCCAAATGTCCGTGCCCAACAACAACGGCACCCCATCGGAAATCCAATGCGCGGGACTTGTGGCAAGCTGTTGCGCAGATCCGGAATGTAACGGTCTTTACCGGATTTGGGTGAAGTTTCTCGACCTTCCTCTTCAAACCCGCTCCCTGCTCCAACGGCTAAGTCATGAACATGATTTTCTGTGCCCTTTCTGTGAGAATTTTCGCTGAACAGGCCGCAGGGCGTCAGAAACCGGGAAAGGCCGCAACCGCAGGATTGTTCAGCAAGGCCGGACCCAAGGCCTCCTCCCTCCGGTGAAGACGAAAAACCGGTACCGGCGGCCCGCTGGTGCGTGTCATGAAGGATTATTACCGCATATTGGGCGTCGAATCGGATAGCGACTTCCCCATCCTTAAAAAAGCCTATTACCGAAGAGCCATGGCGTGCCATCCTGATCGGTTCGGAGGCAATCCGCAAAAAGCCGAGGCCTTCAAAACGCTGGTCGAAGCCTTCAACGTCCTCTCCGACCCCCGGCTCCGCGCCCGATACGATATGCAACGAGCCGTCCGGACTTCGTCCGGCGGCGCATCGCTCTCCGAAGCGGCGTATATCCGCCAGGACGAATCAATCCTGGACACCTTCGCCGATGATATTCTCGAAGAAATGATCGTCGGCAATACCGTGCCGCGCGACACCACCCTGCAAACACTGCTGCTTGACCTTGAACGCACCGAACAATTCTGCCTCTTTCGCGAAGGAAAAAATCATTTCTATGCCGGACGCATTCCGCAGGCAACCGCCGTCTTCCAGTCCTACCTCAAAACATCGGCCGTGAATATCCTGGCTCACTATTTCCTCGGCCGGTGCTACGCGCTGCAAAGGCGCTATCGCCCGGCCGCCCTGGAATTTATCGAAGCCATCCGGATCGGACGGCGCCGACAACCGCCCTTGCACATGACACGCATCCGTCATGAACTCGATCAAATACGGCAACACCGAATTGGAGCGCGCACCCGACTGCTCGCGTGGTGGCTCGGAACAGCCGGCCACACGGAACCGCTCCCGCCGGACGTGGAAATGAAACACCAGGTCAATCGCGCAATCCATCGTCATCTCATGGAAGAACACAGACGCCGCCATACCCTACTCGGAAAACCGGGCGGGGAATGAGAAGATTGGGGTGATGGAGTGTTGGAGTGATGGCAAGATAAAGAAGGGTGTGATCCTCCAACCCATTACCCCAGCACTCCAAAGGCGGGGTCCGGAACCGGCTCAGCAGGAGCTTCGCCCTCCAGAATTAGTACATCCATTCCTTCCCGTAATGGAGGGCGAGGCTCCCGCCGAGCCGGGTTTCCACCATGGTCTTTCTTGCCGCAAGCCTCCCGCCCCCCTCATGCCTTCGCATAATCCTTGAGCCGAACAGGCCGGCGGCGCGCGCCCCAGGCGCCGGGCGGGCCCGAAAAGACACCGGCACAGGGCGTATCGCAGAACCGGCATGTTCCGTCAGGCGCGAGGTTCCATTCCGTGAGCACATACCAATCACGACCGATGAGCTTCCCGCCGCAGTGCGGACAATAGGTGCTGCCCCCTTCCTCGTCGTGCACGTTTCCGGTATAGACATAATGCAGCCCGTTGTTCATCGCGATGCGGCGCGCACGGGCAAGAGTGGACGACGGCGTCGGCGGGTGATCCATCATTTTGTAATCCGGATGAAACGCCGTGAAATGCATCGGCACATCCGGCCCCAGCGCGTCCCGTACCCATTGGGTCATTATATCCAGCTCCTCATCGGAATCGTTTTCGCCGGGAATCAGCAGTGTCGTGATTTCAAGCCAGACATCGGTCTCCTTCTTCACGTACACGAGCGTTTCCTTGACAGATTCCAGTGAGCCGCCGCACAGCCATTTATAGAAACGCTCTGTAAATCCCTTCAGATCAATATTCGCGGCATCCATATACCGGTAAAATTCGTGGCGCGGTTCCGCGCACATGTATCCGGCCGTAACGGCCACCGTCCGGATATCAAGACGACGACATTCCTTTGCGATATCGATGGCGTATTCCATAAAAACAATGGGGTCGTTGTAGGTAAACGCGACACTCGAACAACCCAGGTCTTTGGCCGCACGCGCAATCGTGGCCGGATCGGCCTCGTCGGCCAATGTGTCGATCTCCCTGGATTTGCTGATATCCCAGTTCTGGCAGAACCGGCAGGAAAGATTACAACCCGCCGTGCCGAACGACAGGATCGGCGTGCCGGGCAGAAAATGGTTGAGCGGTTTCTTTTCGATGGGATCGATGCAGAATCCGCTGGAACGACCATAGGTAGTCAGGACGATCTCCCCCCCGCGGTTCATGCGCACAAAACAAGCCCCGCGACGCCCTTCCGTCAACCGGCAATGATTGGGGCAAACATTGCACTGAACCCGCCCGTTGGGTAGTCGCTCCCAGTACTTGGTGGGGGCCAGGTATTTATCCGAAACGTCAATCATAGCCGTCTCCTTCAACAAATTATACGTCGAGAGCCGGGAAAACACAATGGGGGCGTCCCGGCGCGCGGTTGTTTTGAAATTGGCAGGGGGGGCCGTCCTGTCACGGCGTAGCTTCCGAGCGAAGCCAGACGGACCCGCCGGAAGTTGGGTTGCGCCAGACCCGACCATTTTCGCCCCCCCCCAGTTATCCTCTTTGCGTTCTCTCCTCCCGGTCACATGACGCCGTCACCTCTTATCCCTATATCCCCCTTGCGCCTTACTCTTCCTTTGCGCCTTTGCGTTCTCTTCTCCCGGTCACATGACGCCGTCCGCCACCATCACCTCTTATCCCTATATCCCCTTTGCGCCTTACTCTTCCTTTGCGCCTTTGCGTTCTCTTCTCCGGCCTCTTCGCAAAGTCCGGCGCGTGCAGCGCCCGCGCCCTACCCCTCCCAGATGGATACCGGCGCGAAACACCATCTGACCCGCCCTGAAGTACGCGCTTCGCTTCAGGGCCCGCCGGAACATGGGTTGTGAAAGACCGAATCGATAGACCCCGGCGCGGTTCTTCTCTTCGCGCCTTTGCGTTCTCTCCTCCCGGTCACATGACGCGGTCCGCCACCATCACCTCTTATCCCTATATCGCCCTTGCGCCTTACTCTTCCTTCGCGCCTTTGCGTTCTCTTCTCCGGGTCACATGACGCCATCACCTCTTATCCCTATATCCCTTTTGCGCCTTACTCTTCCTTTGCGCCTTTGCGTTCTCTTCTCCGGCCTCTTCGCAAAGTCCGGCGGTCGCATCCGGCTTCGTTCCGCCCCGCAGTCGCGGGACGTAACTACGCCGTGACGGGGCGCCCGCGCCCTACCTGCCTGCGGTTGTTTTGGGATTGGTAGGGGCTTCGCTCTTGTCACGCCGGAGGCCTTGCGAAGGCGGATGCGAAGCCCGCGCTTGCAAAGCCCGCTACCGGATTGACAGGGTGCCGGAAGAGGTCCAGACTATGATCGAAGGGACATTCAACCAGGGAGGTTTCATGAAAGTCGAAAAGAGCAGTCAATTGATCGTTCATGCCCCGGATCAACCGGGCGAGCTGGCCAAGGTGATGAAGCAACTGTCCGATGCCGGCGTCAACGGCCGGGCCTTTGCGGGCTGGGCCGCCGACGGCGTGGGCCGGATCATCCTGGTCATGGAAGACAACGCAAAGGCGCTTTCATTGCTCCGCGACGCGGGATATGAAGTCCGCGAGGAACCGGTGGCGCTGGTCACAGACCAGGATGCAGCCGGAAGTGGAGCGGGCATCGCACAGAAAATCGCCGAGGCCGGCATTAACCTGCAAACTGCGTTTGCGTCCTCCGCGGGGGGCGAATATCTGACGGTTCTACAGGCTGAAGATGTGGACGCATTGGTCGAGGCGCTGAAATAGGTCGAACGGTCGGAGATGTTCTCATGAACCGGTCGAGGATCAGACCGCCGGCGGTGGCCGGCATGTTCTATCCGGCGGAAATCAGGGAACTGCGCCGGATGGTGAAACAGTATCTTGCCGAGGCCGAAGATACCGGCACGGACCCCCGGGCCGTAATCGGTCCCCACGCGGGATTCGTCTATTCCGGCCCGGTTGCCGGCTCCGCATACAAACAGCTTGAGGGTCAATGGGATTCGATTCGCCGCGTTGTGCTGTTGGGGCCGTCGCATCACGTTCCCCTGCGCGGCCTGGCGGCCGGTTGTGCGACGGCTTTTGAAACGCCGCTCGGCCTCGTCCCCGTGGACCAGGAAGCCGTCACCGAACTTCTTCGATTCTCCCAGGTACGCGTGATGGATGCCGCTCACGAGCCCGAACACAGCCTTGAAACACATCTGCCGTTCCTGCAATCCGTGCTGGAGGATTTCTCGATCGTACCGCTTGTGGTGGGCGATACCGAACCCGAAGCCGTATGCGAAATCATTGACTGGTTTGCAGACCGATCCGACACCCTCATGGCCGTGAGCTCGGACCTGAGCCATTATCACGATTACGAGTCGGCCCGGCGGCTGGACGAGGCCACATCCCGCGCCATTGAGGACTTGAATCCCGATGCCATTCAATTCGAACAGGCCTGCGGGCGAATTCCCATTCAGGGACTGCTCTTGCACGCACAGCGTCACAATCTCAAAGCCCGAACAGTGGATCTGCGCAATTCAGGCGATACGGCCGGACCCCGGGATCGCGTCGTGGGCTACGGAGCATACGTCTTTTCATGAAGCCGCCTGAGTGGACGAACGAGGACCGCAAACAGCTCCTGGAAATCGCCCGCCGCTCGCTCGAACACGGCGTTAGGCATAGCGCCCCTCTCCCCATCGATCCGGACCAAGTGCCGGACGCACTGCGCACGCCGGGTGCCTCCTTCGTCACGCTGGAACGCAACGGGGCATTACGCGGTTGTATCGGGAGCCTGGAAGCGCGCGAGCCGCTCGCGGTCGACGTGGCCCGTAACGCCTACCATGCCGGGTTCCAGGACCCCCGTTTCCCACCCATCACGGCCGGCGAACTCGATGAGTTGGAACTTCAACTCTCTGTGCTGACCCCGCCCGAACCGATGTCGTTCGACTCCGAAGCCGATCTGCTGAATCAACTTCGCCCGGGAGTGGACGGCCTGATCATTGAAGACGGGGGCCGTCGCGTCACGTTTCTTCCGTCCGTCTGGGAAAGCATACCCGAACCGGATCTCTTCCTCGCGCATCTGAAACAAAAAGCGGGCTGGCCCGTCGATTACTGGTCGCCCACCCTACACGCCTGGCGGTATACAACAGAATCGATCCGCGCCGGGTGATATGGGGTGGCATCAAAGGCGGTCGATCCCAATGCCAGGGCCGCGTCCTGGTCACGCGGAAGCGTGACCCTCCACCATCATCCAAACCGCCATCTCTTCTGGAGGGACGCGCTCCCGCGCGTCTTGGTCACGCGGATGCGTGACCCTCCACCATCATCCAAACCGCCATCTCTTCTGGAGGGACGCGCTCCCGCGCGTCCTGGTCACGCGGATGCGTGACCCCCAGCGTTACGGCGACAGCCGCACGATTTTCCAGGATCCGTTCTCCCGGATATAACACAGGCGATCATGCAACCGGTCGGCACGCCCCTGCCAAAACTCGATCCGGTCCGGAATCAGGCGGTATCCGCCCCAGAAAGGCGGCAGCGGAACCTCCTGGCCGTGAAACTGCTCCCTGTATTTGCGTACACGCATTTCAAGCTCTTTCCGGTTTTCGATGATGGCGCTCTGCTCGGAAGCCCACGCACCAATCTGACTGCCCCGGGGCCGCGTTCCGAAATACTTCGTGGACTCCTCCTCGGGAATTCGTTCCACGCGTCCCTCGATGCGTACCTGGCGCGCCAGCTCGCCCCAGTAACTGATGATCACGCCATACGGGTTCGACTTGAGTTCGTCGGCTTTCCGGCTTTCGAAATTCGTATAGAAAACAAATCCCCGCTCGTCCGCGTCCTTGAACAACATCATGCGGGCCGATGGCCGGCCCTCCGCCGTGGTCGTCGCCAGCGCGATGGCCTCGGGCAAATACAGCCGGGCCTTCCGAGCCTCTTCAAACCATTTTCGGAATTGACGAATCGGATCGGGATCGAGATCGCGTTCGTGCAATCCCTTCAACGCGACCCTGATTCTTTTCCATGTGGCTCTTACGTTCATATCCTATGCCGCCCTACCACGCATACGCCTGCGGGGCTTCGCCGCCGGGACCCGGCCATATCTCATCGAGTTCCTTCAGCGTCTCCTCCGTCAATTGAAGTTCAAGGGCCCGCAGGGCGCCTTCCAGTTGGTCCTGGGTCCGCGGGCCGATGATCGGCGACGTCACATCCTTGTTATGGAGCAGCCACGCCAGCGCCACATCCGCGGGCTGTTCATCCAACCGTTGACACAATGATTCGTACGCCTCGAGTTGTTTTCGGTGTTTAACCACCTCTTTTTGCACATGCTCGCCGGCACGTCGGCCTTCCGCGCTCTTCTTCAGCGCCCCCGCCAGCAGACCGCCGCCGAGCGGACTCCACGGGATCAGCCCGATGCCGTGCGCCCGGCAGGAAGGAATCACCTCCAACTCGATGGTCCGCGCATTCAGATTATACAGGCTCTGCTCGGAGACCAATCCCATGAAACGGCGTTGGGCCGCCGTCGCTTGCGCCGCCGCAATATGCCAGCCGGCAAAATTACTGCTCCCGACATAGAGCACCTTGCCCTCGCGCACCAACTGTTCCATGGCCTGCCAGATTTCCTCCCACGGCGTGTCGGGATCCACGTGATGCATCTGGTACAGATCGATCCGGTCGGTCTTCAGACGTTTCAGGCTGTCTTCACAAGCCTTGCGAATATGAAAGGCCGACAACCCACGCTCGTTGGGTCCGTCGCCCATCCGGCCGAACACTTTGGTCGCCAGCACAATCCGGTCGCGCCGCCCATCGCCCTGCGCCAGCCACCGACCGATGATCTGTTCCGTCACGCCCTCCCCGGTTTTCCAACCGTACACATTGGCGGTATCAAAGAAGTTGAAACCGAGATCGAGGGCCCGGTCCATGATGGCAAAACTGTCCGCTTCGCCCGTCTCCGGACCGAAATTCATCGTGCCGAGACACAGCCGGCTCACCTTCAATCCCGTTCGTCCCAGTCGTACGTATTCCATACCTGCTCCTTTGTCACATTATCAGCCCGGCATCGTACCGATAAGGCATGCTGATAACAAGGCTGTTCGCCATGCCTCCCGGCCCGGCGGTCGCATCCGTCTTCGTTCCGTCCCGCAGTCGCGGGACAGAACTACGCCGCGACACAGCGCGACCGCCCTACCTAACCCGCGGTTGTTGTAGGATGGGTAGGGCGGGGCCGCCGGACCCGCCGGATTATGAAATGATCCTGACCCGACCATCTTCTGGCCTCCCCCACCCGATTATCCTCTTTGCGCCTTTGCCCGCTTCGCGCCTTTGCGTTCTCCTCTTCCGGGCGCAACACAAAGTCCGGCGGTCGCATCCGTCTTCGTTCCGTCCCGCAGTCGCGGGACAGAACTACGCCGTGACACAGCGCGACCGCCCTACCTACCCGCGGTTGATATGAAATTGGTTGGCGGGGCCGCCGGCAAGGTTCTATTTGCATGCGTTTCCCGGTTGATATATGTTTATTCCTCCATATGTTCTTTATGTGGAACAGAATAGAGTCGCTTCGAAAGGAGCATACCGCATGACCATACCATGGAAAACGACCGTCATCGGCATCATGACGGGAATCCTGCTGAGCGCCATGGGCGGCGTTCCGGCACTTGCCGAGACCAAGACCGATACAACCGACCTTGACCTCGATCTTCCCGAATTGATCGTGCCCGCGGAAGAGAAGATCAATGTGAACACCGCCACGCAAACGGAGCTGGAACGCCTGGCCGGGATCGGCCCGGTGCTGGCGCAACGCATTATCGATCATCGCCCGTACAAGACGATTGACGACCTGCTCGAAGTTCCGGGGATCGGCGAAGTACGCCTGAACGCCATCCGCGACCGCATTGCGGTGAACGGAGAAGAGAAATAGAAGGAGAAGTAGCTCTCCATCTTCCTCCCCTCCCGGGAGGGGTCCGGTCACCCAAGCGAAGCGCGTGGTGACCGGGGGGTGGGTTGCCCGTCATCACCCAACATGGAATATCCAATAGCCAGCAAGGAATAACCAAGGATCAAATTTGGGAATTGGATATTCCTTGTTGGCTGTTGGATATTGCCCCCGTCACCCATATTTTGACTGGACACCTGCCCGACCAAGGACCAAGCACGCCGCCGCGAAGCGGCGGCACCCACCCCTTAATCCCCTCCAAGGAGGGGAGAACTTTGTGCGGGCTCTGCATCTGATATGTTTCCTGGTAGTTTCAGACGCGGCGCGATCGCGTTCGTCATTCCCCCGACAGCTTCGCCAGCACCTTCATCATCCCGTGCCAGCTCATGGTGGCGCATTTGATCCGAAGAGGAAATTTACGCACACCACTTAATGCGGCGAGGTCATCCCAGTCGGCCTCGTTGAATGCTTCCTGCCCCGTCATAACGCGAATGAACCGATGAATGACATTGCGCGCTTCTTCGGGCGTATTGCCTTTCATCGCTTCGGTCATCATGGAGGCGGATGCCTGGCTGATGGCGCACCCCTTACCGTCAAACCGTATGGATGCAATCCGGCCGCCCTCCAGCGTCGCGGTCAATCGGATACGATCCCCGCACAGGGGATTCTCCTCGTCGGCCAGCACTTCGTCCTCCGCCAGCTTCTTGCGGTTCCGGGGATTCCGGTAATGGTCGAGGATGATATCCTGATATAGATGTTCAAGATCCATGTTTGAAAAAGGCCTGGGCTTTCAGGATCGCTTCCACCAGGCGGTCAATCTCGTCCGGCCGGTTGTACAGGTACAGGCTGGCCCGGCTGACCGCCGTCACACCGAGTCTCCGCATAAGCGGCTGGGCGCACAGGTGTCCGGCGCGAATGGCCACACCTTCCCGGTCCACCACCTGGGACAGGTCATGCGGATGAATGCCCTCGACCTCGAACGACACCGCACCGCCGCGTTCCGGCGCACAGCCGAAAATGCGCAGTCCGGGAACGTCGCCCAGGCGCGACAGCGCGTAATCCGTCAGTTCCATTTCGTGCCGGCGTATGGTTTCCATGCCGATGGATTCGAGATAATCCATGGCGGCGGCCAGGCCGATCGCTCCGGCCACGTTTGGCGTGCCCGCCTCGAATTTATACGGCAGGTCCGCCCACGTCGCATGATCGTCCTGCAACTTG
>SLKG01000104.1 GCA_007134735.1 Kiritimatiellia bacterium | reverse complement strand
TTTCTTCGCCGCCGTCTTCTTGCGGGTGGCCGGCGTTTTTGCCCGTGCACTCTTCTTCGCCGTCTTTTTCCTGGACGCCCTAGTCCCGGATTTCACCTTCTTACCGGCGGCGCGTTTACGGGGTTTTCCCCCGCGCACGGTCTTCTTCTTGACGGATGCAGCCTTCTTCTTACGGGTCGTCTTTTTTGCCATTTTTATTCCTCTAATCCGCGTATCGAGCGGGTAACATCGTTCATTTGACCAGTCCTCTCCTATGAGGAACGCGGCTATATATCACGCGTTTGTTGGTCTGTCAACCGACTCGGCATAACGATATTCCAAACCTCGATAATTGCTCAGTATCCACACGTTTCCTTCCCGTCTCTTGATGTAGTCCGGGTTTATGGGGACCTTTCCGCCGCCGCCCGCCGCATCCAGCATGTAGGCCGGAACCGCATATCCGGTCGTATGGCCATGCAAACCGCGGATGATCGATACCCCTTTTTCAATCGGCGTCCTGAAATGAGATGTACCGGACACTGGATCGCACTGATGAAGATAATACGGTTTCACGCGCATATTGAGCAATCCGTGCATCAGATCCCGCATGGTGGCCAGGTCGTCGTTGATCCCGGCCAGGAGAACGGTCTGGCTGCCGAGGGGGATGCCCGCATCGGCGAGGCGCGAGCAGGCCCGCGCGGATGCCTTTGTCAGTTCAGACGGATGCGTAAAATGGATGCTGACGTATAACGGATGGAACCTTTTCAGCATACGCGCCAGGTCCGGCGTGATCCGTTGCGGGAGAACCGCCGGTATTTTTGTTCCGATGCGCAGCATCTCGACATGTGGAATATCCCGGAGCCGGGTCAGCAGCCATTCCAGTCGCGCGTCGGAAAGAATTAACGGATCCCCACCGGAAATCAATACGTCCCGGATTTCGGGCCGGTTTCGTATATACTCGATGGCCTGTTCCCATTGCTGTCGCGCCGTGGGGAGCGTGCCCTTTCCGACAATGCGCGATCGGGTGCAATACCGGCAATAGGACGCGCACAGATCCGTCACCAGGAACAGCACCTTGTCGGGATAGGTATGCACCAGGCCCGGCACCGGGCTATGCGCCTGTTCCCCCAGCGGATCCGCCTGTTCGCCGGGCAGGGCGTGCCGTTCTCCAAGCCGCGGGATCATGGCCTTGCGCAACGGATCACGGGTATCGTCCCGGCTTATGAGAGCGGCATAATACGGCGTAATGCCAAGCGGCATCGCGCCGTTAAGGCCCTGCAGCGCCGCCTGTTCGTCTTCGGTCAAGGAGAACAGGCGTTCGAGCCCTTTCGCGTCCCGGACACGATGACGCATCTGCCAGCGCCAGTCGTTCCATTCGCGCGCGCCGGCGCCGGGAAAGTAGCGTTTTCGAAACGCGGTGATCGAGTTCGGTGTATGGCGATCAGTCATCATTTATCCAGGATTCGGGTTTCCGTCGGCGGCGGAATCCGGGTAACGGGTACATGGTTCCAATCGTTGGAAAGATTTCAAGGTTCGATTTCCAATCCTTGGAAGCGGTTGCCGGTACCGTATGGCTCCTTCTACTTCATGGCCATGTCCGCGATTTGTTCTCCGATACACAGGGAGGCGGTAGCGGCCGGGGAAGGAGCGTTAAGCACGTGGAGGCTGCGTTCGGCCCGCAGGATGTGAAAATCGTCCAGCAGGCGGCCGTCCGGCCCGACGGCCTGGGCGCGCACGCCGGCTTCGTGCCGGACCAGATCGGCCCCGGTGATTTCCGGTACCAGTCGTCTCAGCGCGTTCACAAAGCCCCGCTTGCAGATGGAGCGGTAGATCTCCCCCATCCCCATCCCCCCATGGCGAAGGGTCATGCGCCAGAAGCCGCGATAGGAAACCATGCTCCACACATCGCGCGCGGACACGCTCGACCATCGGTATCCTTCGCGCGCCATCGCCAATACCGCATTCGGTCCGGCCTCTACAAAGCCCTCAATCGTCCTCGTAAAATGTGCGCCCAGAAAAGGAAAGCGAGGGTCCGGAACCGGGTAAATCAAATTCCGCACCAGCGATTTCCGATCGTCGACAAGACGATAGTATTCGCCGCGGAACGGTATGATCCGTAGTCCGGGTTTCAGACCGCATTTGCGCGCAATTCGATCGGCCTGCAATCCCGCGCAGTTGATCACATATCGCGCCTGATACTCCGCGCCTTCCGTTTCGAGAATGGTGTACCGGGGTCGAAAATGGATCGACCGTACCCGGGCGTTGAATTCGATCGTGGCATCCCGTTCCCACGCCAGCCGGGCATACTGTTCGGCTACGGCGGAAAAATCGACAATACCCGTGCAGGGCACATGCAGCGCCTCCCGGCCGCGCGCATGCGGTTCGTACTCCCGCAATTCATCGGCTCCGAGCCGGCGGAGTCCGTCCAATCCGTTGACCCGCCCTCGTTTTTCCAGTGAGCGCAGGCGATCCACATCCGTTTCCGTTACGGCCACCACCAATTTGCCGCACATTTCGTGTGCCAGTCCGTACTCGCGGCAAAATCGATACATGCGCTCGCGGCCTGCGATGCAGTTTTGCGCCTTGAGAGAACCCGGCCGGTAATAGAGGCCGGCATGGATGACCCCGCTGTTGTGTCCGGTTTGATGGCCGGCCAGGCGCGGCTCCGCCTCCAGCACAAGCACGGAGCCCGCGTTGCGTTGAGCCAGCGTCATCGCGGTGGCCAGGCCGACAATGCCGCCACCGATGACGGCAAAGTCATACGGTTTTTCTTTCGGACTCATGGTTTGGTATGCCCTTTCCGACCGGTCGACCGGCAACAGGATTGCGGGCGCTGTTCATGATCCTCTATCATTTATACGGCGTACGCGCAACGGATACAATCATCACAAACTCTATTGCCAAAACGGAAGAGGCACGTACACTCTGCACCATGAACAAGGAGATGTCACAAACGAAAACGGCGCACGCGGAATTGGCGGATCGTGAAACCGTCACCAATTTCCACGACCCTTCCCCGTCCACTGACCACGGACACGGAATCGGCAGCCGTCAATTGGTTGAGCATTTCCAGTCCATCGTACGCGCGCGGGCGATCTATTATCCCGTCGCCTACCTGTTGAAACGCGAACTGGGCCGGGGGCGCCAGGGGATCGTGTTCCTCGGACTCCGTCAGGGAGCGCGGGGTTCCATTACGCGCCACGCCATCAAGCTTTTCGATCCCTCGATTTATTCCAGTGCCAAGAAATACTGGACGGACATGGGGCGCCTCGCCATTCAAATCTCCCGGCTGCAATCCATTCGATCGCCCAATCTTGTGGCCCGCGATATCTACGAGGAAGCCAACGGGATCGGCTATATTCAAATGGAAGCGGTGGACGGTGTGGATCTGCGCTGTTTTCTTCATGGCCGCAACATCGACATAGGGCGGGAAACCTCATCCGATCGTGAAAAAGCCCGCCTGACCGATGTCATCTTTAATATCGACGGCGATTCCATCGGGATTCAGCCGGGCATCGCGCTCTATATCATGCGACAGGCCCTCCGGGGCCTGGAAACTCTGCATAAGCTGGGCTTTGTGCACAGCGACGTTAAACCCGCCAACATCATGATTGATTCGCTGGGTTACGTGAAATTGATCGATTTCGGACGCGCCGTCATGATCAACGAAAAGACCAATTTTCTTCTGGGCAGTCCGCTCTATATGGCGCCGGAAACGCATCGCCGGGAACCCAGCCAGGCGCAGACCGACCTCTACAGCGTAGGGCTGGTCGGCCTCGAACTCATCCGCGGTAAACCCCTGGTGGATACCACGCATATGACCGAATCCGACCTGTACCAATTCAAAATAGACCTGCTCAACCACTTGCCGTCCATGCTTCCGGAACATGTCCGGCGCAACGAGCATATTGTGTACCTGTTTCAGCGGTTTCTGGATCCCAATCCGGAAAGGCGGTTTCCCAGCGCCGAAGCGGCGGAGTCCGGACCCGATGGGTTGCTGGTAATCCATAAACAGCTTGCCCTTTTGGGCAAGGACACGGAGTATGGCCGTGAACTCAGTTTGTATCTGGCCAAACTTGACGCCGCGAATCCGAACCGTTCGGACCGGCTCGATGACCTGTGACGGCCGAACCAAGCTTATCATAAAAAACTAAACAAACGGGATAAACAAAGGGAGAAATGAATGAATGTGCTGCACATCTGTGCTGATCCGAAACCAACGGAAGAATCCGCCACCAAACAACTGGCGGTTGCTTTCTTCACCAAGCTGACTCAATTGAGTCCGGACGCCAGCATCACGAACGTGGACCTCTATGAAAATCCCCCGCCCTATTTGAGCTATCATGCGCTGCGGGGATTCTGGTATCCGGTATTCATCGAGGGGCACCAGCCCACGGAACTGGAAACACGCGAAGGCGGGTACGCCCTTGAACAAGGCCAGCAGGTCAACGAATCGGACGTGCTGGTGCTGACCGTCCCCATGTGGCATTTTTCGGCGCCGGCCATTCTGAAGGCCTGGATGGATCAAGTTCTTTCGCCAAGCGTAACGTACACGCTGGATAAGCGGGGCGCCATCCCGCTCCATCATGTCAAGCGCCTGGTTCTGCTGGCTTCCTCCGGTGAGATTTTCAAGGAGGACGATCCGCGCGACGCGCTGACCCCGCTCATACGGGACGCCTTTGAAGCCGTCGGCATCCGCGAGCTTTCCATTGCCTGGGCGGACGGACAATTTGAACATCTGTACAGCGACAGCGAACAGCGCAAAGCCATGGCGCTGGAGGCCGCTGAGGAACTGGCCGAGGAAATCGCGGAGGAACTCAGCTGACACAACGCTGACCCGATCCACCGGGAGAACGCTCATGCCGAGCGAAGAGACCCGGAGCGTACGCCGATCATGTAAAAAAGCGGGGGTATCGTGATCGATACCCCCGCTTTTAATTTCACCGTGCCGGCCACGGCGGCGCGCGACCGGTCGCGGTTGTTCTTCGCCTTAGTATTTCACCGTACATCCATACGGACGGGTCACGGCAATCTCCACCTCTTCACCCGCCATGATTTGAGACAGTGCCGCCACCACGTAATTATCGGCTCGTTCGATATCGTCGGAACTGGCCGACCGGATACTGTCGATGGCGCCGTTGTAACGCAGGATTCCCTCTTCATCGATAATGTACATATGCGGCGTCACCTGCGCGCCAAACAATCGGCCGACGGTTCCGTCGGCATCAATCAGGTACGCCGTATGCTTCGCTTCCTTCTCTTCACTTACACGCGCGGCCTCTTCCGGCTCATAATACCCTTGTGAGCCCGGCTTCGAGGAACAGATCGCCAGCCAGATCACACCTTTTTCGGTGTACTTTTGCTGAAGCCGTTGCATCTCACCCACATCATAGAATTTCCGGACAAAAGGACACCCGTGGTTGATCCATTCCAGGACCACGAGTTTCCCTTCGTAGTCGGATAACGTGTGCTCGTTGCCGTGGACGTCCGTCAACGTAAAGTCCGGCGCGGACTCCCCGACCGTGGCGCCATTGGCGCGCAGGCCATATCCACATCCCCAGACCAAAACGGCGGCCGCCGCTACACATACGATTCGCTTCATAGACTTCTTCTCCTTATGCCCACAATACCTGTTGCGGCAGAACCGGCGGGCTTTCGGACCTGCTCGCATGTCTATATCTTTATCAATCCTTCTCGAAGGCAACGTACTGCGCGATGTTCGGTTCAGCGGTCAATTCCGAATCCATCGCCCGCAAGCGGGCATCCTGCATTGCCGGCGGCCATACCTCCTCTCATCCGGGACCCGGCATTCGCTCCAGCGCATCCAGCACAAGACCCGGTGTCAACAGTTCCGGAAGAAATACCGGTTCCCGATCCCGGCCGTGACCATACAGCACATACGTGGGCACGCCGCTCCGCCCGTACCCGGCCAGCACGGTCGCAATGGTGTCGTCCCGGAGCGTCCAGTCCGCTTTCAAGGGCACAATTCCCATTTCGTCAAACCGCCGGATCACGCGCCGATTGGAAAAGGCGATGCGTTCGTTGACCTGGCAACTCGTGCACCAAGCCGCCGTAAAATTAATGAATACGGGCCGTCCCTCCGCACGGAGTTCCTCCAGCCGCTCCGGCGAAAATTCCTGCCACGGCATGCCTCCTGCCGGACGCGTTTCCACACCCTCCGCCCTGTGTACCGCATCCGCATCCGGCCAGGCATAAGCGAGCCCAACCGCTATAAGGACCAGGGCGACGACACGCGCCGTTACCCGTGTCTTGATCGGTCGCGAGAGTTCGCCCCATCGCCCGAGCAACCAGGCGGCAAGACCCATGAGAAACAGGCCGTAGAGCAAATGAAGCACCGTGACCGTTCCCGTCTGGTGACCCAGCACGGCAATCAAACCGACGACCATGGCCAGCAGCACAAAGCCCATGAACTGCTTGAACGAGACCATCCACGGTCCGGGCTTCGGAAGTTTCTGGAGCCATTGCGGAAATATGGAAAGAAGAACGTACGGAAGAGCCATGCCGATCCCGAGAACGGTAAAGATCAACAAGGCTTCAGCGGCCGACAGTGTCAGCGCATAACCGAGTGCCACGCCCATGAACGGAGCCGTGCAAGGCGTGGCGACGATGGTCGCCAGCGCTCCCGTGAAAAACGAACCGCTCAAGCCCGAATGGGTATTCACCCGGGCGTCAAGACCCGTCCAACTCATGCCGACCTCGAATACGCCGAACAGGTTGAGCGCCAGGATGAAAAGAAGGGAAGTGATAAAAACAATGAACGCGGGCGACTGCAATTGGAATCCCCACCCCAGTTGCTGACCCGCTGCGCGCAAGGCAATGAGGGCTCCGGCCAATATCCAAAACAAAACCAGCACGCCCAAGGCAAACACCAGGCCGTGCTTTGCCACCATGACCCGGCTTTCTCCCGCCTGCTTTACAAACCCGAGTATCTTCAGCGAAATAATCGGAAACACGCACGGTGTCAGGTTCAGCATCAAACCGCCGATAAAGGCAAACAGGATCGCCGGCAGGAGGCCGATGCCGGCATCCGCACCGATTCTTTCCGCGGCCGTAACCGGTTCGAGACGGTCCACCCGTTCCATCGGCACATCCACCGCCAATGCTCTTTCCGAATCCGGACCGCGCCAGCCGTGTTCAACGACAAGCGCCCCGGTCAGGCGGTCCGGCTCATGATCGAATTGCGTGTCCCGTGAAACATCCAGCGTATAGCCGGAGTTCACCTGTCGCCAATGCTGTGGTGCCGCGTGTTTGATCAGCTCCTGATGATGCGGAAAGAAAAACGGCTCACCTTGTAAAGCGTCATATTCTTCGGGCGGCATGAGAGACAGCCGGATGGTTTCCTCGTCCATGCGGGCCTCCATCGACCACCCCGTATCGCGGGCAGGCCACTCCGCACGGGCTCTGGTAAAAGCTTCCGCTTGCCCGCGATCCGGCTCGGGCGGCGTATCCCGGACCGCTAACGAGCGCCTTACGGTCGCCTCCCCGGGCAAGCAAATCTCTTTGCACACCAACCAGGCGACCTGTGCCTCCAGTGTTACTTCCTGTCCCGTCTCAAGGTTTTCGGGCGGGGTAATCTTCACCAGGAGCATGACCGCCCGTTCATAGCCGAAATTCACCAACGGTTCCATGACGATGCGTTCGGGATAAGGCCAATGAATGGGGCCCGCCTCAAAGCCCACGGGCAGGTTCCAGTCTATTCGCGTCTCCAGACCCGAATCGCCCGGATTCACCCAGTAGGTATGCCAGAGCGGTTTCATTTCGAGCCGTACCCCCACCCAGAAGGGGGTGCTGGAACGAATCGACGTGTTTTCGCTGACCAGTTCCGCCGTGACATAGTCGGTTTTCACGGGACCGTCAGAAAATACCGGAATCACCGCCGCCAGCAAAAGAGTCAGCAGATAAACGCAAACACGATCAACCTGTATCATGGAGCTCCTATTGATTTATCACAAACATTGAAGTATGAATATATTACATCATCCACTAAATCAATAGCGGAGGAAATAAAGCAGCCCTTGAATCAATTGGAAGAGTGTACACAGATGTGTCGAGCAACGTGTGTCATCATGACGCGTTTTCTTGCAATTTCCTGAATTTCCGCATTCTTTCGTCGATCCCGGATTAGCGGCTTGAATTCTGCGCCTTATGATTGATACTCTTGCAGTTCCATCGTGGTTCACAAGGGAGAACGGCGGGCGGCGATAAGACTCATACATCGACACATCGGCCCGGAGCTACCATGAAGACATTGTTGAAAAAACTGTATTTACACGGTCAAAACGGCGGCAAGGCGTTACCGCTGGATCAGCGCTACGACGCTGATTTTGTAATGTCTCCGGAATATCGCGAAAGCCTGCCGGACATGCAAAATGTCGCGGATTCGGAAATTATGGGTTCGAATGTCGGCATACAACAAGTCGGCGTATCCAATTTTAAACTGCCCCTGAAATACAAGACCAAGTGGAATGAGGTATTGTCCCTGGAAACGCGCGTAACCGGAACAGTATCTCTGGATCCAGGCATCAAGGGCATCAACATGTCGCGTATCGTCCGGTCCTTCTACGATTTCAAAGACGTGGAATTCACGTTGGATGCGATGGAGGATATTCTGCGGGAATATGCCGCTGTTATTGATACCCGTGAAGGACGGCTGAAACTCGATTTCTCCTATCCGATGTTGCAAAAGAGCCTGCGCAGTCATCTGGCTGGATACCAATATTATCGCTCCAGTTACGAGGGGCGGTTGGACTCATCCGGCGTATATCGCAAATTCATTGCGTTTGATTTCGTCTATTCTTCCGCATGCCCTTGTTCCG
>SLKG01000137.1 GCA_007134735.1 Kiritimatiellia bacterium | reverse complement strand
TACGATTTAAACACCCAAAACCCAAAACCCAAAACCATCCGCCCTCCACGCGACATGCGACACCCGCCACGCGACACCCTCCACCCGCCACGCGGCACCCCGGACCGGCAAATTCGTTTTCCGCTGGCTGAAGGGTTGATAGAGGGGTATATTGAGTCGTTGACGAGGGGTGGCGGTGCGGATTAGGATATATAGGATGGTGATACGTGATTTCGGGGCAAACCGGTAACGTCAAGACGAGGTAAATGATTATGAAGCAATCCACATCAATCCTGTTATCTTCTCTTTTCGCATGGGCCTTATTCCTGGGATCTCCAGCGGATACGGCGGCCCAGCCGGAAGCCGTCCGCGTGCGGCGCATTGAGCCGCGGCTCGTGGACGCGCCCCGTTACCAGGTCCGGGAAGGCCGCGAGGATCCGTCCGGACGCCGCGACCGCTGGCTCGAGGTCCGGGTACAGTATGAACGGCCGGAAGTGGAATGGCTGGACGATGCGACCTTCACGTATTACATCGTCCTGCGAAACCGCCGGCCCGCGGAAGGCGACCGGGAAATAAACCTGTTCCGCGGCGATGTGAACTACGTGAACATTCCGCGCGAACGGGGATTGCAAAGCGCGGTGTACATGCACCCGCGTACGCTGGCGCGGTACGGCGAGGTGGAACGGGTGGCCGTGGTGATTTCCTCCCAGGGCCGCATGCTGGCCATCGCCAGTGCACCGGATACCGACGAGCGCTGGTGGGAACGCCTGCCGCCGCGAACCGGTTATGTGCTGAACCGGATGCAGACCCCGTTCGCCATGATTAATTTTGATTCCTTCGAAGCCATGAAAGTGGAATGAGGAGGGTCGATTGATGATTGAAGGGAGACCAGCGGCCGCGCCCGGGTCTGAAAGGGTCTGTCAATCGATCATCTAAAATCATCAACATCAACGATTAGTATTGTCATCCGGTCTGTTTTCGGGTAATCCGGTGGTACGTATGTTTGAACACGATCGTATTCTGGCGCTGGACATCGGAGCCAGCAGTTTGAAAATGGCCGAGTTCCTTCCGCTCAAGTCGGGCGGAATCGAATTGGTCCGGTACGGAATCTCCTCTCTCGGGTTGGAACCGCAGGCGGAAAGCGAGCGGACCAATTATATCATCACCACCATCGAGGAATTGATGCGCGAACATCAATTCCGTCCGGGTCCCGTGCTGGTTTCCGTGTCGGGCCAGGCGGTGTTTTCCCGTTTTGTCAAACTCCCGCCCGTCGACAAGGACAAGGTCTTCCAGATCGTCCAGTACGAAGCCCAGCAGAACGTGCCGTTTCCCATCAATGAAGTGGTATGGGATTACCAGTTGATCGGAAGCGGAGAGGGCGAACTGGATGTCATGCTGGCGGCGATCAAGGCGAATTTGATCCATGAGCTCACCGAGGCGGTCGAACAGGCGAGCCTGTTCCCGGACCTGGTGGATGTGGCGCCGGTGGCGTTGTACAACGCGGTCCGGTACAACTATCCGGAGTTGCAGGAATGCACACTGGTCATCGACATGGGCGCACGGTCCACGGACCTGATCTTCATCGAGGGCAACCGCATGTTCATGCGGAGTATTCCGGTGGCGGGCAATGCCATCACCCAGCAGATCATGCGGGAATTCGAGATTTCCTTCTCCGACGCCGAGGATATGAAGAAGGCGCAGGCGTTCGTGGCCTGGGGCGGTGCATACGAAAGCCCGGGGGAAACGGCCGAGAAGGTGTCGAAAGGCGTGCGCAGCGTAATGACGCGTCTGCACGCGGAAGTCAACCGGTCCATTAATTTCTACCGGGGCCAGCAGGATGGCAGTCAGCCGAAACGGATTCTGCTGACGGGCGGCAGTTCGGTGATTCCGTACACGGACCAGTTCTTCAAGGATAAATTGCAGGCCGAAGTGGATTACCTGAATCCCTTCATGAACGTGGCGGTGGAGGACTCGATTTCCTCGGAGGATATCGGCCGGTCCGCGCATATGCTGGGCGAGGTGGTCGGGCTGGCGTTGCGTCGCGTACTCACCTGTCCGATCGAAGTCAACCTGATGCCGCCGAAGGTGGCCAAGGAAAAGGAATTACGCCGGAAACAACCGATGATCCTGGCGGCGGCGTTCGGCCTGGTCGTGGTGCTGGGGGTTTGGTGCGCGTTCTTCTTCCAGTTGACCCGCCTCGGCGAGGATCAATTGGAGGCCTTGAGCGGTCGCGTTGAGGAATACGCGGAGGTGGAAAGCCGGATGCTCCCGATCGAGCGCGAACTGCGCCGCATTGAGGAGAGGATCGAGGACCTGTACGAGCTGGCCGGTACGCGCACGCGGTGGATGGAAATGCTGGATGAAATTCACCAGTTGATGCCCGGCGGCATGTGGTTGACGGACGTCCGGGTGGTGCGCGAGGATCGTGCGCCCGAACCGGAAGCGCCCACGCGCCGTCGCGCACCCGCACGGGACGAACCGGCGCCGGTAGTGACGCGGGACCTGAAGCGAATTGAGATTTCGGGCTTGGGATACCTGGACAAGGTCGAATCAGCGGTCCCGATCCGGACGTTTCGCGATGCCTTGCGCGCATCCCCCTATTTCAAGGACGGCACGGAGATTACGCATCTGCCTGCGCCCAATCCGAACGCGTTTGTGCGGGAATTCCGTATCATGCTGGAGCTGGAAGATCCGATTCGGTTATGACGTACCGTAAATACATGCCGTTGGTGGTGGGCGGATCGATTGCGCTGGTGCTGTTGATTGTCGCGGGATATCTGCTGGCGCGATTCAGCGGCGAGTATCACCGTGTGCATGCGGACTTGGTCTCGTCCATGCGTACGCTGGAGCGTCTGGAAAACCGCGAGCCGTATCCGGCGGAGGAAAACGTCGAGCGCCTGCGCCGCAACCGCGCGGCCATGGAGTTGATGTTGAACGACCTGATCGCCGAATTGGGCCGGGGTCAGGTGGAAGCGGAGCGAATGGAACGCGCGGAGTTTCCCACCCTGATCGAGCGTACGATCCTCCGCCTGTACGACGAAGCGCGTGCTGCGAACACCCGCCTGCCCGAGCGCTTCACGTTCGCGTTTGAACGCTATGCGCTCGGTGCGTTGCCGTCCGTGGACCATATTCCCCGTCTGACGGTTCAGGTCCGGATGGTCGAACGCCTGTGCCGGATGCTGTTCGAGTCGGGCGTAAGCGAGATTATCTCGGTCGAACGCACCGCGTTCGATCTCGAACGCCCGGATGAACCCGATCCGACGGTGCGCCGGAGAACCGCCGTGGAGCCGGCCGCGCCCGCCGTGCGGGACTTTACCGAGCTGGAGCCGCGGGAAGACCGGGACCTGTATTCCAAGGAGCGCTTCGTGCTGGAGTTCTTCTCGACGGATCCGGCCCTTTGGCGGGTGTTGAACTCGATGGCCTCGGACGACATGTTCGTCGTGGTCAAAAACATGGAATTGCGCAATGAAGCGGTTATCCGGGGCCGGTCCCCGCTCGAATTGCGGCGTACCCCGCGCGATGAACGGACGGATCCGCGGCGCGATGCCGACCGGCCCCTGACCACGGACGAGCGGATCGTGGCCGGCCGGGAACGCGTCCGCGTGCGCCTCGAGCTGGAAGTCTATCGGTTTGAACGGAATGCGGAGGAGGATTCATGAGCGCGCCCGGCCGAATACTCAGTACGCGCGTCTTGGCGCAGCACTACGAGAAGATCGCCGTCCTGGCCGTTCTGCTCGCGTTGCTGGCATCCACGTTGATTCTCCTGATTCGCATCGGCGAGGCCCGGCAGGCCATCGAACGGGCCCGCTGGGATCCCGAGGTGCCGGAACGCCCCTTGGCCGAGGTCGATATGAGGCGTTTTGAGCGCATGCTGGAAAGTATCCGGGATCCGTACCAGGTCGCCATCCTGGATCGCAACATGATGATCAGCGAATTGCGCGTTACCAGCATCAATCCTGAAAATATTCCAGCCCCGATCCCGATTGATGCGGAGGTCTGTCCGTTCACCAATTACGAACAGCCCGGCATGGAGCACGACACCACGGGCGACGGTATCCCGGACGAATGGTATGTCTCCTATGGACTTGATCCATTCGATACGACACTGGCCGGACGGGATGTGGACGGCGACGGCTTTACGGTGCGCGAGGAATATCAATGGGGCACAAGCCCGATCGACCCGCAAGACCATCCGCCGCACGCGACCAAACTCCGCCTCCAGGAAGTGCGGCAGAGACCGTTCGATCTCACGTTCCAGGGGATCCAGGATTTTGGCGAGGAAGACGTAATGTTCCAACTCAATTCCCGGGTGCGGGACCGGACCTATTTCGTCCGGAAAGGCGAGGAAGTGGAAGGATTCACCGTGGTGGATTTCGAGCCCCGCGTCCGCACACGTCCCGACGGCCGGCGCGTGGACGAATCCCTGTTGGTCCTGCAACGCGAAGACCGGACCATGCGGCTCGTCGTGGATCGCCCCGTCCAGGAATTTGAGCGCAATGCCATCATCATATCCCTGATCGATGACGCGGAATTCCGCGTCCAGATAGACGATACGTTCGCGTACCGGGATCAGGAATATATTATCGTTGACATTCGGCGCGATTCCGTATTAATACGCGATACGAAGCTGGACGAGGAATTTGAGATCAGGGAAGTGCAACCCGGGGATCTGGAGGGTGCGTTCGCTCCGGAAGAGGATGAACAGCGGCCCGCCGATTTTCCCTTTGATTGGCCGGTGGGTGAGGGCAATAGCCCGGAATAATGGCCGTCGGAGCGGGAGACCGGAAACGCGGGATGATGAGTGAGGCTTTCTCCCCGGTACGGGAGAAAGAATTATTAATAGAAGATAGACAGGCACAGCGGCAGATCTGCCGGCTGATTTGGAGGATACACAGATGAACATCGTCAAAACCCTGGTGGTCTTGTTTTTGGTGGGGAGCATGGCCGTGGCTCCCAAAATATGGGGAAATGACGGTTTTGACGATTTCGACATCAACGCGCTCCTGGATGAGATCGAAGCCGAGGAAGAAGATTGGGGGGATGAGCCCTTTGAGCCCCGGGAACTGCCGGAAGAGGACTTCGACGATTTCTTCGATGATTGGTTCGAGGACGAGGAGGAGTTGGAGGTCGAACCGGAACCCGTGGAGGAACCGGTTGACGAGCCCGAGGAATGGGATATCACGCCCGTAGAACCCGAACCTGAGCCTGAACCGGAACCCGAGCCTGAACCCATCGAGGAAGATCCTTTCCTGGACGAGTTGTTCCCTGACGAAGTAGAGGAGGAGCCGGACGTTCCCGACGTGGAGATTCCCGAAGAAGAGGAAGTGGAACCCGATGTGATCGAGGAAGTCGAGGAGCCCGAGGTGGAACCGGCGCCCGAGGAGGCCGCTCGTGCCCGTGCCCACGAAGAGGAAGTGCGTCGCCAAGCCCGCGAAGTGGAAGGCTACAAGGCGCTGGAAGCGGGGTACCGGGCGATGCGTGCGCGCGAATACGGGCAGGCGCGCGATGCCTTCAGGAGTGCGCTGGATAACATTCCGGATCGACCGGCTACGCGGCGGGATTTGGTTGAGGCCCGAAACGCATTGGCGGATGCGCATTACCGGGTGGCCCAGGAGATCGTCCGCGAGGACGGCGAACTCCGCGTGGCGCGTCAAAACGTGGACAGCGCGCTGAACCTGGTGCCGGATCACCGCGGCGCGACGACGCTGGCCCGGCGCATCGCCCGTGAAGAGGCGCGCCGTCGTCGGGAAGCGGAAAGGCCCGTACCGGTGGAAGAACGCCCGGAGATCGCGGAAAAGCGCCAGGTGGTTTCCGAGCTGTTAAGCGAGGGACGTAAATTTTATGACGCAGGCGAGTATGATCGGGCGGAACAGTTGTACGAGGCGGTGCTGATTCGCGATGAGTACAACGAGGAAGCCATGCGGTTTCTGCGGCGGATTGACCAAGTGAAGATGGAAGCGGCGACGCGGGACCGCGAAGCGGCGGCGGCGCGCATGACGCGGGAAGTCCGCGAAGCCTGGGCGCCTCCGCGCCGGGACGAGGTCGAACTACCGCCCGGCATTATGGATCCGCGTCCGGTGGATGATGTGACCGCGGCCGAACGGTTGCGCGAGAAAATGTCGGAGATCATCATTCCGCGCATCGAGTTCCGGGAAGCGAATATCCGGGACGTCGTGAATTTCCTGGTGGATGCCAGTGAACGGCTGGATCCCGATCGCGAGGGCGTGAATATCATTCTCCACCTGCCGGGTGAAGCACCCGCGCCCGCGCCCCGGCGGGTTACCCCGACGCCCCGGGCCATGCCGGCGGATCCGTGGGGTGACGATTGGGACGCGCCGGCGGTACGGGATGATCCCGTCTCCCGGGATATCCCGAGTATCACGCTTAACCTGCGCCGCATTTCCCTGATGGAAGCCATCCGGTACATCACGGAAGTGGCCGGATTGCGTTACCGCATAGAGGAACGGGCCGTGGTCATCACGTCGCCCGATATGGTGATGGGCATCGTGACCCGGCTCTATCCCGTGCAACCCTCCTTCCTCGATATCGTCAGCGAACGGGAGGATCCGGCGCCGGAGCGAACAACCCTGTGGGGTGAACCCGCCGACCGGCGGGACCGGCCCGCCCGTCGGGAGGATGTGAGGGATTTCTTCGAACGCGCCGGGGTGCCGTTCCCTCCCGGAACCTCCATTACCTATAATCCGACCATCAGCCAGTTGATCGTGGCGAATACGCCGGAAAACCTGGATCGATTCGAGCGAATCCTGGCGCAATTAAACGTCGTGCCCAGCCAGGTGGAGATCGAGGCGCGATTCGTTGAGGTCGCCCAGTCCGACCTGCGTGAGCTGGGTCTGCAATGGATTCTGACCGACGATTACCAATTTCTGCAACGGGGCGACGGCCCGCTGGGTACCCGAGAACGGATTCAAATCGATTCCGATTCGAGGGGTGTAACCCGGGGGTTGCGGTTTTTCGGCGGGACCACGGCGGGAGTCGAACCGGTCTCGCGTGCCCTGACGGAGGCCCCCACATACGCCGGAAATATTCTGACCATGTCGTCCGTGCTCACCAATCCGGAGCTCCAGATGGTGCTCCATGCGCTTGATCAGGACGGCAATGTGGATGTGCTCTCGGCCCCGAGGGTGACCACGCGCAGCGGTGTGAACGCCCAGATCCAGGTCGTGGAGGAAATTATCTATCCTACGGAATTCGATATCGAGCCGGCGCAAACCCGGGGCGCCGCCGATACCCCGATCGTGACGCCGCCCGTGGTCACGCCCCGGTCGTTCGACATGCGGCGCACCGGCGTGATTCTGAACGTTACCCCCACCGTGGGTCCGGACGGCTATACGATCGACCTGGCCCTGTCCCCCGAAGTGGCCGAACTGGTGCGCTGGATTCAGTACGGGTCCAGCGTGAATATGCCGAGCCGGGATCCGGATACGGGAACCGTGGAAATGCAGGAATTCAGGTTCAATATTCCGCAGCCGGTGTTCTCCAGCCGGAATGTAACCACCAGTATCGTTATCTGGGACGGACAAACCGTGGTCATGGGCGGTCTCATCCGGGAACGGGTGATCCAGGTGCGGGATAAGATCCCCATCCTCGGGGATATCCCCCTCTTGGGCCGCCTGTTCCGGACGGAGTCGTCCAAGAGCCGCAAGGAAAATCTGCTGATCTTTGTGACCGCCCGCCTGGTCGATCCGGCCGGCAAGCCGATCCATCGCGCGGAAGCGATGGCCATGCCCGGTGTCGGCCTCGATCTTGGCGAACCATAAGGAAAGGGGTGGGAACCCTTCTGCTCATAGACGGTACCGCCGTTGCGTATCGCGCTTTCTACGCCATCCGCGGACTGTCCACTTCCGGCGGACAACCCACAAACGCGGTGTACGGGTTTATCCGTATGCTGCGTCAAATGGAAAAGATCTGGAAACCCACGCACCGGGTGGTGGTCTTTGACGGAGGATTGCCCGAAGACCGGATGGAGGCGCTGGAAACCTATAAGGCCCAGCGGCCGGATATGCCGGATACGCTTCAGCAACAATTGCCTGACATCAACGAGTTCCTGGAACGCGCGGATGCGGCGGCGGTTATGCTCGAGCGATTTGAAGCCGATGACGTGATGGCCACCCTGGCCCGGCAGGCGCGCGAGTCGGACGCCGGCGTCCTGCTCGCCACCAGCGACAAGGATTTGTATCAACTGGTGACCGATCGGGTGAGCATCATTCCGCCGTCAAAATCGAATGAGCGGATGGGACCGGCGGAAATCGAAAAGAAAACCGGGGTTCCACCGGAACGGATCGTGGACTGGCTCGCCCTGGTAGGGGATTCATCGGACAATATTCCGGGAGTACCCGGTGTCGGCGCCAAGACGGCCGCCGGTCTGATCCGGTCGTTCGGATCCGTTTCCGGAATCTACGGGCGGCTTGCGGAGGTGGCGTCCGAACGCATACGAAACGCGCTGGATAAAAACCGCGATGTGGTGATGCGCAATATCGATTTGATGACGCTTCAAACCAATCTGTCGTGTTCCCTGGATTGGGAGGCCGCGAAAGTACGGAAACCCGACCCGGAAAAATTGTTGCCGTTCTTCAAACGCCTTGAATTTCATGCAATGGCAAAAGAACTGGAAGAATGAACGGCCGCCGCGAAGCGGCGTGCCTGGTCCCTAGTCCTTCGTCCCTGGTCCTTGGTCTCTCGTACTCGAATCCCGTACTCGAGCACGAACGAAGGATATGAGTATTGGAGTAGATTACGATTTAAGCACCCGATACGTGATACGGGATACGGGATGCGGGATACGGGATACGGGATGCGTGATACGGGATACGTGATGCGTGATACGGGATACGGGATGCGGGGAAGTGAGCCCCGAAGGGGCGAAAGTCTGTAGCCCGGCGCGTAAGCGCCGGGAAGAAGTGAAAAGAAACGAAAAGCCCCGAAGGGGCGATAGTATGATTAAGATTAAGATTATGATTATGATTTAAACACCCGACACCCGCCACGCGCCACGGAATGCGGGATAGTTTCTTGAGTAAGTGTTTGGAGTAGGTGTTTAGAGAAAGTGTATGGAGCCCCGAAGGGGCGAAATTCTGTAGCCCGGCGCGTAAGCGCCGGGAAGAAGTGAAAAGAAACGAAAAGCCCCGAAGGGGCGATAGTATGAT
>SLKG01000091.1 GCA_007134735.1 Kiritimatiellia bacterium | reverse complement strand
GCCCGAATCCTCCAGTGGACGCGCGGCACCCACCCCGCCCCGGACATACTCGACGCGAGTATGTTCGAGGCACCCCTCCCGGGAGGGGAAAGAAAGAGTTGTCCTCTCCTTTGCAGGAGGCGCCCGATTCCCAACCGTGAAACGCGCCGGAACACCGGAAGGGGTTGGATAACGCCCTTGAAGCGGCTATGCCTTTTCGCCCTCATTTCATGCGTGCTTTTTGCAGGTAAAACGCGCGCTGAAGACAGCCTTATGATTGCCGCGGCCGCCGACCTTCGTTACGCGCTCGATGAAATCACAGCCCTGTATCGCGGGCAATGGCCCGACGCCGGGATCGAAGTGATCTACGGATCATCCGGCAAGATGACCACGCAAATTATGAACGGCGCGCCATACGATATTTTCTTCTCCGCCGATATCGCATTTCCGGAACGCCTGCACCGCGAAGGCTTCGCTCCAACCGAGCCGCGCGTATACGCCATCGGCCGTATTGTAATCTGGAGCAAACGTCATGATGCCTCGACAATGACGCTCCATGACCTGATGCCACCGAAAATCCGCCGGATAGCCATCGCGCAACCGACGCACGCCCCATACGGACAGCGCGCACAGGAGGCGCTCATGGCGGCCGGTTTGTGGGAGGATATCCAGCCAAAGCTCGTTTTCGGCGAGAACATCGCGCATGCGGCGCAAATGGCGGAGTCCGAGGCGGCGGACGCCGGCATCATCGCGCTGTCTCTTGCCCTTTTTCCGGCCCTCGCCCGACACGGCTACCACCTCATTGACGACGCCCTGCACGAACCCCTGATCCAGGGCTATGTCGTCACCCGGCATGGACAGGACAACGCAATGGCGCACGATTTTGCGCGGTACATGATGGAAGACGATGCGCGCGCTATCATGGAGAAATACGGTTTTGTGTTGCCCGGACGTGAACAAATCACAATTCACACTCAACGGGTCATTTCGAGCGAAGTCCCGAGCCCGGCGAGGGTTGAAGTCGAGAAATCTCAGACGCCGCCGACAAGAAGGAGACCCCTCGACTGCGCTCAGCGCGGCTTCGGGGGGCATCGCAATCGGATACCAAGCTATTCAAGCCATTGGAATACGGCTCGGCCGGAGCCTCGCCCTCCAAGTCACGCGTGCGATTCCGGAATGGTTCTTCACCCTCTCCCCTGCGGGGAGAGGGCCGGGGTGAGGGGGAATATCGACCATGATTGATCTATCGCCATCGGATTGGATCGCCATTCGGCTCTCGCTGAAGCTGGGCTTTTATACCACTGTCATTCTCCTCGCATTCGGAACACCCCTCGCATGGTGGCTGGCCAGCGGACGATCTCCCCTACGGACCGCCGTGCAAACGGTCGTGGCCCTGCCCATCGTACTCCCGCCCACGGTACTCGGCTTTTATCTCCTCATCCTGCTCGGCCCGCGCGGCTGGATCGGCGGAACGCTTGAAGCCATGGGCTTCACGCACCTGGCCTTTACGTTCCCCGGCATCCTGATCGGATCGATCTTCTATTCCTTGCCCTTCGCGGTGCAACCCCTCTTCCAGGCGTTCACGGCGCTGGGCCGGCGCCATGTCGAAGTCGCCGCTTCGCTCGGCGCGGGACCCATCGACCGCTTTTTTACCGTCATCCTGCCACTGACCCGCGGCGGCTTCATCGTCGCGGCCACGTTGAGTTTCGCCCACACACTCGGTGAATTCGGCGCCATTCTCATGATCGGCGGTAGCATTCCGGGCCGGACGAAGGTTCTGTCCATCCTCATTTACGATCATGCCGAAGCGATGAACTACGCGGCGGCGCACCAGCTTTCCCTGATTCTGTTGGTTTTTGCATTCATCGTCCTGTTCACTGTGTATGCTGTCAATCGTCGCTTCGATACCGTGCGTCCATGAATCTTGAAGTCACAGCCCGGGTACACTACGGCGCGTTCACGTTGGATGTGAACGACATCTTCCCGTTACAGGGTGTCACGGCCTTGTTCGGCCGATCCGGTTGCGGGAAGACGACCCTGCTCCGCGTCATCGCGGGTCTCGAACGCCCGCGCGGCGCGCGCGTACGGTATGGCGATCAGACCTGGCAGGGCGATACCAAGTTCATCCCGCTGGCACGACGCCGGATCGGATTGGTGTTCCAGGAAGACAGCCTGCTACCCCACCGCACCGTGCGCGGCAACCTTGAGTATGGATACAAGCGCACACCGCCGAATCAACGTCGCCTGCATCTTACCGACGTATGTGATCTGCTGGGCATTAGAGATCTTCTGGACCGAAGGGTTGACCGCATTTCCGGGGGGCAACGCCAACGCGTCGCCTTGGGGCGCGCCTTGCTTTGCAGCCCGCAATTGCTGTTGCTCGACGAACCGCTCGCCGCGCTCGACACGCAGACCAAGCGCGAGATCATGCCGTTTCTTACCCGTCTCTCTCGAGAGGCGCGCGTACCGATTCTGCTGGTGACCCATGTACCCGACGAGGTCGAACGGCTTGCGGACCGTGTCGCCTTCATGCACGACGGTCGTGTGGAACGGGTGGAAGCATTGCACGACGCGCTTACACGCTCCGACTCGCCGCTATTCGACCAGGAGGGGCCGGTGTCCGTTCTTGAAGGAATCCTGTCCGCTCCCGACGAGGAGGGATTATGCCGATTCGTGTGCGACGGTATGACCCTGCGTGTGCCGGATCCGGGCGGGACGCGGGACAGCGGTCTCCAGCGCTTGCGTATTCGCGGACGCGACGTGATTCTCGCCGTGGAAGATCCTAAAGGGATCAGTGTCGTCAACCATTTGCCGGTCACCATTGAAACCGTACATCCCGGGCCTCGCGGCGAATGTCTGGTCATCACCCGCCTGTCCAACGGTCAGGCTCTGCTGGCGCAGATTACGACATCCTCCCTTCGCCGTCTTGGCCTGGTTGCGGGCAGCCGATGCATCGCCCTCGTCAAATCCCTCGCCCTGCACCAGCCGGCGGATGTGCTTCCCGTGTCACCGGTCGAGACCGTTCCCCGGCCGTAAGGCGGGAAACCCTGCCTTGACACACCAGCCGTCGATTGGTAATTGCCCAGTCATTTTGCCGGGAACCTGGTGCAGCCCCGGAGAAAGGCAACATGCTTGATATCGTCATCATCTTCGGTTACCTGGCGGGAATTCTGGCGCTGGGGCTCTGGTCGGGCCGGCATATTCGAAACATGGAACAGTATGCGGTGGCCGGCCGGTCCTTCGTTTCGCTGGTCATCTTCGCCACGCTGTCGGCATCCTTCATCGGCGGCGGATTCTCGATCGGAAACGCGGAGAAGGTCTTCCTGTTCGGCATCGTCAACATCTTCGCCCTATGGGGCTTCAGCCTGAAGGAAATCCTGGTCGCCACGTATATTGCGCCTCGGATGGACCGGTTCGTGGATGTCCTGTCTGTCGGCGACATCATGGCCCGCGATTATGGAAAGGCCGGCAAAGTGGTGACGGGTGTATTTTCGCTCCTGCTGTGCGCTGGCATCGTGGGCGCGCAGGTGGGCGGGATCGGCATTGTCTTCCATGTATTCCTCGGCATGAGCCCGGTACTTGGGATTCTCATCGGATGCGGAATCGTGATCGCCTACACCACGGTGGGCGGCATGCGGGCCATTGTCTTTACCGACGTTATCCAGTTCATCGTTCTGGCCGTGGCCATACCCGTGACCCTGTTCCTGGGCGTCCGCCATGTCGGCGGCTGGGACATGGTGCGGGCGGCCGTTCCGGAGGGACATTTCGCCGTGCCCGGCCCGCACTTTCCCACCCTGGCGTTCCTCTCGTTGTTTCTGACGTTTGTTCTGGGGGAAACGCTGGTGCCGCCATACATCCAGCGATTGTACATTGGAAAGAACGCGCAACACACGGCCCGGGGCACACTACTCAGCGGTTTGTTCTCGCTGCCGTTCTTCGCGTTCACGGGGCTGATCGGGCTTGTGGCGCTCGCGATGAACCCGGACCTGGACGCCAATCTTTCACTGCCTTTCGTCATCCGAGAGGTGTTGCCGATCGGCGTCAAGGGTGTGGTCATCGCGGGGGTGATCTCGATCGTCATGTCCTCGGCCGACTCCTTCCTCAATGCCGCCTCCATTGCACTGACGCACGACATCGTCAAGCCGTTCGCGCACGGCCGGGTCGGTCCGAGGCGCGAGCTCCACATCGCGCGGGCGACCACGCTGGGGGTTGGCGCATTGGCGATGATGTTCGCGCTGACCATCCGCAGTGTGCTCGACATCCTGATCTTCGCCTATAATTTCTGGGCGCCGGTCATTCTTGTCCCGTTGGTCGGCACGCTACTGGGTGTGCGCGCCAATATATGGAGCTTCGCCGCCGGCGCGGCGGCGGGGATCGCCGGCACGCTGATCTGGAATGCAACGCTGGGCGGGACCACCGGGGTGGACGGGCTCGTGATCGGGGTCTTCTGCAACATGGTGGCGTTCGCGTTCGTCTCCACCTTTACCCGCCGCGCTCCAGCGGGACGATCATGACCGGGCATGGGGCGTGGCGGGCGACTTTTTCGGTGACGTTCCCAAAGAGCCATTTACCGAACGCCGTGTGGCCATGCCGTCCGAGAACAATCAGATCCACGTCCTGCTGTTCGGCGAATTCAAGAATGCGAATGTAATCGCGGCCGACCCGGATCTCGACGCGGAAATCAACGCCCTCCGGAACGAGCGGGCGGTAGTCCGCATCGATTTTCGCGTCGATATCCCGCTTGGCCTTCTCATCGATCCCGTCCACTTCGTAGATATATGTTTTCCAGAACTGCGCTTCCGGTTCCGGGATGACGTGAAGCAGATGCAGAATGCATCCCGGTCTCCGGTGCGCGGCGTCCACGGCAAAACGGAAGGCGTGTTCGGCGTTCTCGGAGAAATCGGTGCAGAACAGGATCCGGCGATAGTGACCGGGAGACGGGGGAAGCGTGTCGGGTGTCGCGTGTCGGGTGTCGCGTGTCGGTTTGTCGGAGTCGGGCGTTGTGTTCATGGCTGGTTCCTATTTTAGCAGGTTCGGCAGAAATAGCGATATGGATGGAAAGGCCAACAACAGGATGGCGGCGACAATCAGCGCGCCCAGGAACGGCAGTGCTCCGCGGAATACCGTCTGCAAGGGTACGTCGCGCTCCATGCCGCTGACCACGTAGACGCAGACGCCGACCGGCGGCGAGATGACGCCCATCTGCGTGACCACCACGATGATGACGCCGAACCAGATCGGATCGTATCCCAGCATGATCACCACCGGATAGAACACCGGAATGGTCAGAAGAATCAGTCCCAGCGCGTCAATGAAACATCCGCTGACCAGGAAAAAAAGGATGATGAGCCCCATGATCCCCCACGGGGGAATCGGCAAGGTGGCGAGTCCGTCGGCCAGGGTCTGCGGCAACAGGGTTACGGCCAGAAAGCGCCCGAATATCACGGCACCCGCCACAATCACCAGCACCATGCAGGAGGTTCGCACGGTTTCCCGCAAAGCTTGAATCAGGGCGTGAAACGTCAAGCGACCGCGTGCCACGGCCAGTACGATGCTGCTGAATGCTCCGATGGCCGCGGCTTCCGTCGGCGTGAATACGCCCTTGAACATACCACCCATGACAACGATAAAGATGGTCAGCGTTTCCGCCACCCCGCCCAGAGACCGGCATCGTTCTTTCCAGGTGGAAGCCGGTGCGGCCGGACCGAAGTGCGGGTTGATGCGGCAGTTGATATAGATGGTCAGGCAAAACAGAACGGCAATCATGATTCCGGGCAGGATGCCGGCGAGGAAGAGCGCGCCAATGGATTGCTCGGTCATGACGGCATAGACGATGAAGACGACGCTGGGCGGGATGAGCATGCCGAGCGTGCCTCCGGCGGCGACCGCGCCGCTACCCAGCTCCATGTCGTATTTATAGCGGCGCATTTCGGGCAAAGCCACGGTGGACATGGTGGCCGCCGTGGCCGGTCCCGATCCGCAGATCGCCCCGAAGGTCGCACAGGCGCCGATCGTGGCCATGGCCAGCCCGCCCGGCATGGGACCGAGCCACCGATAGGCGGTGTCGAACAAGCGGCGGCTCATGCCGGAATGAAACGCCACCTGCCCCATCAGCACGAACAGCGGGATGACGGTCAGGCTGTAGGACGAAAAAGTTTCGTACAAGTCCGCCGTGATCATGCTCATGGCAGCCGGCAAGGATACGATGATCGCAAAACCGATCACGCCCGCGATGGCCATGGCGAAACCGACCGGCATGCTGGATATCAGCAATACCAGCAGGGCCGCGCATCCCAGGAGACCTATCTGCAGGGGCGTCACGGTTTGATCATCTCCTTGCCGGGATGCAACAGGTTCGAGAAGGTGACGCCCACCGTCACGGCGCAACAAAATGCAATCAGGTATGGAATCCAATACAACGGGATCTCCAGCGTGGAACTCACCTGCCCCACCGCCCGCAGCGCACGACCATACTGCGTGCTTTGCCAGGTCAATGCGGCAAACAGCGCCATGACCATGATACGCATGACCGTATCAATAACGATGCGCCCACCACGTCCGAACTTATGAAAGAAATATTCGATCGCCACATGGCCCTTGATGGCGGTGGTATAGGGAATGGCGCAGGCAACCGTAACGGCGCCGGCGATCCGCACGATATCAAAAGCACCGGTGAGCGGGCGGTTGAACAGGCGGCCCAGTACGTCGGCGCATGTCACCAGCATCATCACCAACAGGGCCGCGCCGGAAATGCAGGTGAGTCCGAAAACAAGCTTGGAAAAGGCCGCGTGAATCCGCTGACTCAAGGTTATCAGGTCCCGCCGGCCTTTGATCGTTTTCGGTTCGTCCATGATTCCCTTCAAGCTCTTTGTCATGATCACGCGACGAGGGCGTTCCGCCGGAGGCGGACAGGCAGCGGCTTCCGTTCCCGCGCCGCTTTCTCACAATAAAGCCCCGGCGCCCCCACCGGGACAAGCCATTGGCGCCATCTCCGGTCTACTCGCGGGATTCCGCTACACGGGCTTGTAGATCCGTGAGGAACCGTCGTCCCGGCAACCCGTTGTTCTCCGCCCGGACAACGTAATCCTCCAGGATTCCTCCAACCGCCACCTTCAGTTCCTCGTTCACCTCATCAGAAAGCGTAATGATTTCCCGGCCGAGCTGATTCACGAACGCCAGCCCTTCCGCGTCCGCCTGGTCCCAAGCGGCTCCGTGTTTCTCCACCCATTCGTCGCTCACCTCCAACACGATCTGCTGGATGTCCGGCGGCAGATTGTTCCAGGCGCGCCGGTTCATGACTACGAACATGGCGGTGGTGTAACCGATCACCGAGGTGTCGGTCACGTACTGGATCACTTCACCCTGGTTCCACCCTTTCAGTGTTTCAATCGGACACAGGGTGGCATCCACCACGCCTCGCTGCAGCGCTTCGTAGGTTTCCGGCTGGCTCATGGCCACGGGCACGGCGCCCAGGCTGTCCACGATCCGGGCGGAAAGTCCGGTGGCGCGGACCTTCAATCCCTGCAGATCGCTTGTGGCGCGTACGGGCCTTTTTGAGGCCAGGATACCGGGTCCGTGCGCATGGATATACAACAGCTTTGTGTCCGCGATCTCTTCCGGCTGATATTTTCGCGCCATCTCTGTGGCGATCCGGGTCGCCGTCATGCCGTCCGGATAGCCGAGGGGAAGATCGAGGCCCTCGAGCAAGGGGAAACGGCCCCGGGTATAGGCAAAGCAACTCATCCCGATGTCGGAAATGCCCCGGACCACGCCTTCATACACCTGGTCGGCCGGGGTCAAGGTGCCACCGGGAAAAATGCGGATGACCAACCGGCCTTCGGTTCGCCGTTCGATCTCTTCCGCCCAGGAAACCGCCGTCTGGCTTTGAATATGGGAAGGCGGGAAGAAAATGCTGTAATTGAGCGTGATCGGCCGGGTCTCATCGACGGCCGGACCGCAGCCGGCGGCCAAGGCGATCATCCCGAGAATTCCCAACACACAGCAGACCCGACACCTCAAAGATCGAATACGATTCATGTTCGCTTCTCCTGTTGTTTCGGCCGTAAAGACCGTGAGCATTCCTATCATTCTTCGCTTCACCGGATGCGATACAGACGGGACAGCTTGTCGGGTCTTCACCCGATTTGTAAAGTTCCGAATTAAAGACCCAAGGCCTTTCCGTATGAGAGGTGCCCCGCCGGAACCCTTCGACCGGATGCTACCGGAAATGTTTCCGCATGCCGAGGGTAACGGCATTGTGTCCTTCTGACATATTGCCCAGTGTTTGCATTCCGCCTGATCGATGATGAAGCCGCAGTACGATTTCCCAATCCGGACGATGCGCGGTGGAAAAAGCGAATTCCGGACCGAAATAATAAAGCAGGCGGGCATCACGGTCTCCCCGGGCTTCCCTCTCCCGCTCCTTCCCGATGGCTCGATCCACCAGGCTCAATCCCAGCGTCAACGAGGGTTTGACAAGAACCCTGCGGACAAGCGGCAGCCCCGCATGGCGCAGGTACATCCCGCCCCAGGATTCAAACGACCATCGTTCCGGAAAGCGGGCGACGAGGCCGATTTCACCGCCGGCCGCCGTTCGCCGGCTGAACGAATATACATCCCGGCGATAGGCGATGCCCGCATGGTAGTTGTTTTCGTACTCGGTTTCCCAGAATTTCGCGCTGTCTCCGGTGGTTTCACGGGTATAGCGGCCGACGAACACATGAAGCGCACGGGACGGATCACACCCGTCGACCTGATCTCCCGGAAGAATGACGGGCATGAGTGCCCCCATGACCATCAGGGCGATCATCAGGCCGTTTCGCTGAATCCATGTATTACTACAGGACCTCATGCCCACATTAAACATAACCGATATCCCTGACTTTTCAGGCGGAATGCGCTGGCCCGGAATACATGGTTTCGAACTCGGGTCTAATTCTTCATACCGGTGCGTTATCCCACCCATTCATGCGCAGGGCCGAAGGCACATAATGCGTTCGCGGAAGGGCATGCCGAACACGGACCGACCATCCCGCATCAATACTTGATCTTGATGTTTAGGCCCGCTTTTGCGAACGTCCCATTATTGTTTTCGCCGGAATGGCATCATCAATCATGGATACGCTTCTGGAAATCAAAAGGCTATTCACGGATCATCCTTTGTTCCTGCTCGGATTGCT
>SLKG01000144.1 GCA_007134735.1 Kiritimatiellia bacterium | reverse complement strand
GCTCGGGAGGCGCCGGCACCATGGGGTTCGGATTCCCGGCCGCCATCGGCGCGCAATTCGCACGTCCGGACAAACAAGTCTGGGCCGTGGTCGGCGACGGGGGGTTCCAAATGACCATGGCGGAATTGGCCACCGCCTGCGTCAACAAGTTGCCGGTGAAGGTGATTGTCCTGAACAATCATTATCTCGGCATGGTGCGACAGTGGCAGGAACTGTTTTTTGAGGACCGGAAGAGCGGGGTGGATCTGGAGGGCAATCCCGATTTCGCACGGATTGCGGAATGCTATGAGGGCGGGAAGGGATTCACGCTGAAACGTCCCGCGGATGTCCGGAAGGTGCTGAAGCGCGCCATGGAATACAACGACGGGCCTTGTGTCATCAACGCGGAATGCCTGAAAGTGGGTAACGTGTATCCGATGATCCCCGCCGGCCGGCCGCTGGAGGACATGCTCATTGACACGCCGAAACAGCGGATGGAGAAACCGACGGGATCCACATGAGGATCCGTACCCGGGGGACAGAACAATGAACGATGCTTCTCAAAACGATACTCAGACGCATACCATCAGTATGTACGTTGCCAACAAGCCCGGCGTGCTGGCACGGATCGCGCAAGTCTTTGCGCGCCGGGGTTTCAATATCGACTCCCTGGTCGTGTCCTCTGCGGGTGATGGGGATTATTCCCGCATGACCATTGCCGCCAAGGGAAACCCGGAAGGCCTTGATCAGATCATCAAGCAGGCGAATAAGCTGGTCGATGTGTTGCACTGCTTTGATCACACGGGAGAAAATGCCGTGGTGAAGGAGCTGGCGCTGATCAAGATCGGCGTGGGTTCCGAACAGCGGACGGATGTACTGCAGGTGGCGGAACATTTCGGGTGCAAAACCGTGGACTTGACCGACACGTCCATGATCCTCATGGCCACGGGAGATACCGACAAGCTTGATGCCCTGGTCGGTATGCTTCAAAAGTATCGAATTATCGAATTGGTCCGCACCGGCAAGGTGGTTATGGCGCGCGGCGATGAAGTGACGTAAGAGCCTGCCCGGGGGCAGTTCCTGGAAGTGGGGGAAGACCAGGAGAGGAATCGGCACCCCCTGAGGTTTCCGATCGAGTAGGTCGGGCATTCTTGCCCGACCGGGTCAGGCAGGAATGTCTGACCTACGTGCTCGCGGTGCATGAGTCATACGTCAAAATATATAAGACCACGTGCACCGGTAAACGGACCTTGCCCAAGAGGGGAGAGAAAAGATAACGGAATGAGGAATCCGGCTTCCGCCTTTCCTCCCTTGCCATCCGCGGCGGTACTGCCTATATTGACCCACTCTTGAGGAAACGGAAATCATATGGCGGCACAAACATTATTTGAAAAAATCTGGAACCGGCACCTGGTCAAGACCATGGCGGACGGGACGGCTTTGTTGTATATCGATCGCCACCTGGTGCATGAGGTAACCAGTCCGCAGGCATTCGAGGGTTTGCGCCTCACCGGGCGAACGGTGCGACGCCCGGACCTCTCTTTTGCCACCATGGATCATAATGTCCCCACTACGGAAGATCGGTTGACGATCCGCGATCCGATATCCAAGGCACAGGTGGAAGCCCTGCGGCAGAACTGCAAGGAATTCGGCATTACGCTGTATGATCTGGGTAGCGACGAGCAGGGCATTGTTCACATGATCGGTCCGGAACTGGGCATTACCGTTCCGGGACTGACCATGGTGTGCGGTGATTCGCACACCTCGACCCATGGCGCCTTCGGCACACTGGCCTTCGGAATCGGCACATCGGAAGTGGAGCATGTGCTGGCCACGCAGACACTTCGTCAATCCCGACCGAAAACCTTCAAGGTGGAATTCACAGGCCGGTTGAAGCCGGGATCCACATCCAAGGACATGGTGCTGAAGTTGATCGGATTGATCGGCACGGCGGGTGGCACCGGATACGTCATCGAATACTGTGGCGAGGCCGTCCGCGGGCTGTCGATGGAAGCCCGCATGACCATTTGCAACATGAGCATAGAGGGCGGTGCGCGTGCGGGGATGATCGCACCCGATGAAAACACATTTGAATACATTGCTTCGGGAAATCGTCCGTTTGCGCCGACAGGTGAAGCCCTCGAACGCGCCATAGCGTATTGGAAGACGCTTCCAACCGATCCGGAAGCCTCATTTGACCGGACTCTGACGATTGAGGCCGATACCATTGCTCCGCAAATCACGTGGGGTACCAGTCCGGGCATGGTGGTGGACGTGACGGGGCATGTTCCGGAACCGGACCAGGTGCCGGGATACAGCCGAAAGGATGTGGAGCAGGCGCTGTCCTATATGGGATTGACGCCGGGCACGCCCATGACCGATATCCGGCCGGATACCGTATTTCTCGGCAGTTGCACCAACTCGCGAATGGAGGATCTGCGACGGGCCGCGGCCATTTTCAAAGGAAGAAAGAAAGCCGACAGCGTGCGCCTGATCGTGGTGCCGGGATCCCAGCGGGTGAGACGGCAGGCCGAAGCGGAAGGATTGGATCGCATATTCAAGGAAGCCGGCGGCGAATGGCGGTACGCGGGATGCAGCATGTGCCTGGGCATGAATCCGGACCAACTCAAGCCCCAGGAGCGGTGTGCGTCGACGTCAAATCGTAATTTTGAAGGACGACAGGGCAAAGGCGGCCGGACCCACCTGGTCAGCCCGGAAATGGCCGCAGCGGCGGCGGTGGAAGGTCATTTCGTGGATATTCGCAACTGGTCATAAGGAGCAGGACAGATGGAACCATTTCAATCTCATCGGGGCGTCATCGCCACGCTCGACCGGGCGAATGTGGACACGGATCAGATTATCCCTAAGCAATTCCTGAAATCCATCGAGCGGACCGGCTTCGGCGAAAACCTTTTCTTCGACTGGCGATATGGAGAGGACGGGAAGCCGAATCCGGATTTTGAGCTGAATCAGGATCATTTCAACGGCGCCTCAATCCTGATAACGCGCAATAACTTTGGATGCGGTTCCAGCCGTGAGCATGCCGTATGGGCCGTGCGCCAATACGGGTTCAAGGCCATCATCGCGCCGTGGCAGGAAAGAGACGGTACGCATGTGCCCGCTTTTGCCGATATTTTTCGCAACAACGCCGTAAAGAACGGTGTATTGACGATTGAGTTGACCGAATCCGAAGTGGAGGAAATATTTGAAATGGTCGCGCGGTTCAAACGACTGGAAGCGACCATCGATCTGGAAGAACAACGCGTAACGTTGCACTTGGACGAGGAAATATCCTTTCACTTCGATATCGACCCGGTTGTGAAAGATCACCTGCAACGGGGTTTGGACGATATCGCTTTAACACTTGAATACGAGCGAGACATCACGGATTTCGAAACGCGGCATGATATTCAGATGCCCGGCGGGGCACCTGCGTAGAGGAAATCCGGGCCAGTCCGACCGATCGATCCCTATTCGTCAAGCCATCCTTCGATCTCTTCCATGAGACGGTTGAGATCTTCCTCGTCATCAAGCACCGGACCCAGCAGGGCGTCTTCATCGATATCCAGGTCGGGCAGCAGACCGGCCGGGGCGGGCCGTTCCTGGTATTCCTGTATCCGTTCACGCAATTCCGATATTTCCTGAAGCGCGTCCGAAAGAGCCTGTTCCCGCTGCCGAATCTCAAATTGGGCCAGCAGGGCCGACACCAGGGAAACGCCGGCAATCATGGCCAGGACGGCGGATATGATCTTCCACTGAGGGGTATGTAGTCGTTTTCTGTTTTTCACAGGTTGTTTCCTGAATGGGCACGCCGTGTGCATTTTACCGACTCTCCGCAAGTATCGATATTTACGCGCGGAAGAAAAGAAAAAAGCGGGATAACCAATAGGCGTATTCGGGCGGCCCACGCGTCGTCGCGGCAAACCGGCTGGAGTGAATAGTGTGAACAGAAGCGGCAATACGGCTGGACAAGCAATACAAAAGGATTATAGTGATAAACCGTTAAGCCTATCTTCCGGGCGGGAGTAATTCAGTGGTAGAATGTCAGCTTCCCAAGCTGAACGTCGCGGGTTCGATCCCCGTCTCCCGCTCCAAAAGTTCGCATCGAACCCCCCCGTTGATCTTTATTGATTTCGTGTCAGCACACCACGTTTACCGTTTGCCATTCGAGAACAGAAACGGTATGTTTCGAAATTGCAGTCTGCTTGAAGGGCTCGGAAGGACGAGGTGATCAATGACGGTTGCGCCAAGACAGAAATTGCTGGTGATCCACGGATGGGGGGGGTCGTATCTGGAGGCTGCGGAACGGGTAACGGATCTCCTCGATGTCGAGTCCTACTGGCATGACGGCGCTTTTATGGTACCCCGCAGGAAAGCGGGACTACTCCGGCATTTGTTGAATGAGCCCGCCGATGACCGCTATGTCACGGCCATGAGAAAGTTGATTATCGGCCGGTTCCTGCAAAGTCCTCCCGCACCTTCGGAGATTGCAGGAGATGCCGATGCCTACAGCCGTTTTTCCGAAGATCGCCTGCGCCAGGATTTCCCTCATTTCGGTATACCGTTCGGCCCGGACGCGCGTTGGCGCCGCGCCGAGCAACTCAAGACCGAGGCGGAAAAAGAGCTCTCGCCCGTACTGGATGTTTTGAGACGACTTCAGCAGCAGGCCCGCGATTCGAAGGAAGCCTTAACCGAGGCCGCCGTGCGGAAAATACTGGAGACTTTGGTCACCGGAACCGCCGTGGGGAATCTACTCCCTTTGCTGGAAAATTTGCGCGAAATGCATGAAACCGGAGGCGACCTGGACACGGTGGCCAGCGCGGTCATGTACGCGCACCACTTTACATGCGAAGCGCGCCGGCAACAGAAACCTTTCCGTTATGGTCATGAATACCGTTTTGTATTCATCAATTACCACGAGTCGATGCGCGGAATGGCCCAATGGGCTCCCGCGGATCTGTACACCGCGGACCTTCCCGTCGGCGCATTTCCCGATCTGGAAAGTGATATAGCCTTCCTGCATGAGAAGGATGTAAAGACCCGCCGTTTTGAGGATCACCATCCCTGGCTTCCGGAGCGTCGCCAAGCCCTTCAGCAACTGGTGGACGAGGGCAAGCTTGGATTCTTCGCTTTATCGGGTCCTGAACAGGGAAGCGAACAGCCAGAGGAAGAACAACGATGTGCGGCGGAGATGGTCTACGAGAACCTGATCCAGAACACCGTGGATGATGTGCCGGCCGCGCAACGCCTGCGCGAAGCGGCCCACGGTGAGGATTTTGTAAAAGGGCGGACCCCTCTCGGAATATTGCTGACCGATTTAATCAAAGGCGGAATTTGCAAGGTCGAACTCGGTCAGATTCTTCTCGATAGCATGGAAAACGACGATGCCATGGAACGGTTGAAGGCGCGCGGATGGGCCGATTTGCCCGAAGTCTGGAAGGAAGATATCGATGCCACGGCGGAAGGCCTCAGGGAAAACACATATGAGCTGAGCCTGGCGGATGGAAAGACCTCCATTATCAGTGCCCTGGCCGTGCACGCGGATCCCGGCAAACCCAAGTTACCCACGGGCAAGGCCATAGAATTCTTTGCGGAGAACTATCCGCAGGCACAGTACGTATTCTATTGCTGGGGATCTTCCTTAATGGTGGCGCGCCGACTGGACCACGCCGACACCACGCTTAACCTGGGCAGTCTCATGCCGGCCATCGGGAGTCCGAGTGACGGCGGACATGCCGGTGCGGCCGTATGCAGGCCGGATGCGAATCCCCATTATCCGGACCGCTTGCTGGGGCGGGTGACGGCCTCCAGTTTCGGGCGCTTCAACCGGTATCTGGCCTCTCGTCTTAAAGAGGAGGGATATCCAGTAGCATCGGTCCGCAATATTTCCGTGCCGCCTCCGTCCCTATGGAGTCGGGGGAACCGAAGACTCGCGGTTATCCTGGTGGGAGCCATTGTGCTCGGGTTGGCGCTGGTTCTGTTGATCCCCGCATACCGCCCGGATCGTGTGCGGGCCAGCAATGAGGATTTCTTCCCGCATATCGATATGCGGATAGACCCGGATGAAGAGCCCGAGGATGATAGAACGGTTCATGATCTGGAGAGAATACTATGATGGCGTGGAGAATTTGCGGCCTGGCGGCGGGCTTGATCGGGGGCATCGTTGTTGCCGCCGAAGAAATATGGCTTCCGGCCATCGCCCTGTGGTTGATCATGGGGGTCGGAATTCTGGTCACGCTCGCCGGTCTTCGGGCCGAATGGCGATGGCGTGCGTGGCCGCGACTGGCCGTGGCCGCCGCCACTTTTTGTATCGCATTTCCCCTGGGCCATTGGCGCACCGTGGATCTTATCGGGCCGCCGGCTGAAGGATCCCTGCGCCATATCCTTCAAACGGTGGAATCCGGCACGCGCATTCATGTCCGGGGGACGGTATCTTCCGATCCGGAATCGCGGGGAACCGGTGAATTGGACGTGGAGCTGCGGGTAAGTGAAATTCGTTTGGGGCATGATGAAAACAACGAGTGGAAACCGGTCACCCGGGGAGATCTCCTGGTGCGGGTCTTCGCCAGACCCGACAATCCGCCGGAAATCCATGCACACTTCAATCGACTGGCCGCACCGGCCGCGTACGGTTGGAAACTGGAATTGAGCGCCGACTATCGGCATATTGACCCGCCGTTGAATCCCGGGGAGTTCGATTATGCCCGTTTTCTGCGTCAGACCGGGGTGGATACCCGTCTTCGGTGTCACGCATCCGCCGTCGAGATCCTCGAAGAAAGCCCGGGAAACATATTCATGGAGCTTGCCTTGATGACCAAGGCGGCGTTTTTCGAGACCTTCAAGGCCACGGTGCGTTCGCCCGCCAGCCGGATGACGGCGGCCGCGACTTTGGGCGCGCGCAGAGCCGTGGAACGCGTCGATTACCGAGATCGTGACCTGGCCACCACGCTGCGCCACGCGGGTGTCGGCCATGTGCTCGCGGTATCCGGTCTGCACGTCAGCGTGATTGCCGTTATGTTGTTCGCCCTCTTTCGAATGACGGGCGCGAAACCAAAGGGTTTTGTTCCTTTCCTGATCTTCTTCCTGATCATGTTCGCGTTGTTAACGGGGGCCCGGCCGTCCAGTGTTCGTGCGGTCATCATGAACAGCGTGATCTTGATCGCCATTGCGTACATGCGGGTCAACATACGAAGCGCCACCGCGATCGGTTTGTCGCTGTCGGCCTTCTTCATTCTTCTGCGAAATCCCACCGTATTGTTTGCCCCGAGTTTCCTGCTCTCGTATGGAGCGGTGCTCTCGCTGATCGTCCTTGCTCCGCCGCTCGATCGCGTTCTGTGCGGCCTGCGCGGGTTTACGCTGATATTCGGTATCGCCTGGTTTTCCGTTTTGATGCGATTGGCGGGGTGGCACCTTTATCAATTGATACACCCCCCGAACCTGCTGGCCCTTTTTGGAACCCTCTGGCTGATGATCCACGTTGGATCCGCGCTGAACCATCGCATGCCGCGAATGTGGTCCTTCAATCTTGAGAAGATACCGGGCATCATCCGCATATTTCTAGCCGCGCAACTGGCGATTCAGCTCGGTATGATGGTGCCGATGTCGGCATGGTTTTTTGGACAGCTTCCCGTGGCGGGTGTCCTGGTGAACCTACTGGCCATTCCGGCGGTCGGGGTCCTGGTTCAGCTGGGCATGCTGACCGGACTGGTTGGGCTGATTCCCGTGGCCGGCCCCTGGCTGGCCATTCCATTCGGAGCCGCCACCACGCTTACCGGCGATCTGTTCATTCTGTTGGCCTATATCGGTTCGTCCATATTCCCATATCCGGCGACCCCCATGCCGACTCCTCTTTGGATGTTTCTATACTATGCCTCCCTGGGCGCCTTTCTGTTTGTGGAATCAAACCGAAAATGGTTCCTGGGGTACTTGTATCGCCTGATTCCGCCTGCGCCCCTGGGCCGGCTTGGACGTCTGACCGTGCTGCTTCCGGCGTTGCTCATACTGATGCCCTTGTTACGCATCCAACCCGAGCAACCGGCTTTGCGCGAAGTTCGTATTCTGGCGGAGGGACGGTATCCGATTGTCATCCTGGGAGGGCCGCATCATACGACGTTGATTAATGCGGGAGACCGCTTTTCCGGGGGGCGCCTTGTGTTCGACAGTCTTCGGGTCCAGGGAGCCACCCGGGTCGATACCGTTCTGCTTCCGTCATCCGATCCGCGCGCGGGAATAGACGGCGTACCCGAACTGCGGGATAAGATACATGTTTCTTCGGTTCTGCTGGCGGTTTTGCCTGAGCCCGGACAATCGCTTCCGGAAGCGATCGGAGACGATTATCTGATCCGGCAGGCGGAGAGGGGTACGCGATGGGCCGTGAATATAGAGCAGGGATTCGAACACTTGCGCGCCGCCGCGGACGAATACGGTATGCGTTTGGACAAGATAAGCGGGGAAACCCTTCCGTCCTGGAAAAACGGCTCGATACGAACGCTTCCGCCGCCTTCCGAAATGCCCCGACGCTTCGCCAGCAGCGCCCTTACTCCCATCTTTCACGCCACGATAAACGACCGGGATTGGATCTTTATTACCGATACCACGCCGGACGCGCTGTTTGACGCATTGGCGGACATCACGCACTGTGATGTTCTGGTCGTGCCCAATCTGAGCATGTTTGCCACCTATGGCCGCTGGCTGCGCACCGCGCTCCGGCGTACAAGTCCGAAGGTATTGATCATCGCAGGAGATCGAATTATCGATCCCGATGAGCTTGCCCGTTGGCTTCCGGATGATCCGGATCGCGTCTTAATTGAAACCGGCCGGGAAGGCGCGGTGATTGCCCGAATACGGAAAAGCGGTCAAATCCAATTGGAAACGTACCGGGGAGATACAACCGTTACCTTGGAACCGAAGTAGATGGATAGAGTGCGGGGAGGGGCAGGGGACAGCTTTACGGATTTCCTTACCGGATCATGACGACGTTGGCTTTATACCTTACTGCAAGCAACCAGTTTTCGGCACAATTGCTCAATTTCCTCATTCGTTAAGGGACGGTGCTGTTCGTCATTCGTGGCGATCTCATGCAGTAATCCATGATACGTGTCATGCGCCTCAGGCCGGCGCGTATAGGTTTGCCAAAGGCGTAAAGCGGCCAAAACGCAGTCACGCTCCTCATCGGTCAATTGTACTGGTTCACCCATGTCCTCCCCCTTGCGGTTATAAAAATAGAGCCATGAATAAATACGAAACACCTTGAAAGATATTAACTATCAATATAACCATTTTTGAAATAAATGTCAATACAATATGACCTTTATGTGCCATTTGTACGGCGGTTCTTTGGTACAAGCG
>SLKG01000029.1 GCA_007134735.1 Kiritimatiellia bacterium | reverse complement strand
GTGCTGCTGAATCCGCCACTGGAACCGGCCGGGAGCCCGGAGAGAAGCAGGGGCGGGCAGTAAGTAAGAAGTAAGCAGTAGGCAGTAGTCAGTAAGAAGTAAGCGGTGATGTGAATAATGGCGCGATCATACGACTGGAAAACGTGCACAAGATTTACCCCATGGGGCAACAGGGTGTGCACGCGCTGGCCGGTGTGACCCTGGATTTTCGGGCGGGAAGTTTCTGGGCCGTAATGGGCGCAAGCGGATCGGGCAAGAGCACACTGCTGAACCTGTTGGGCTGTCTCGACCGGCCCACGTCCGGGCGATACACACTGGGCGGCCAGGACGTCAGCTTGCTTAACGACGATGAATTGAGCGAGCTGCGCCTTCGTCATCTCGGATTCATATTTCAGAGTTTCAACCTGATTCCGCAGATGTCCCTGCGCGAAAACATTGAATTGCCCTTGTTTTATCGCGGGTATCACGCGCATGAAAGCGCTGCCCTCGCCCGTGAACTGGCGGAACGCGTCGGGCTGGGCGATCGGCTGGATCACCGGCCGACGGAATTGTCCGGCGGCCAACAGCAGCGGGTAGCCATCGCCCGCGCACTCGCCAATAATCCCGACATCCTGCTCGCGGACGAGCCCACCGGAAACCTGGACACGGAAACCAGCGGACAGATCATGCGGCTGCTGGCGGACCTGAACCGTCAGGGCAAGACTATCATCATGGTCACACACGAACGGGAGATCGCCTCGTATGCGGCCTTCCGCCTGCATATGCGGGACGGGGTAATTGATTCGATTGAGGAGGGCGATGGGACATGATCGTCCTTAAACTCCTCCGCAACATTCGGCTGGGCATCAAGACCCTGATGCTGCACAAGCTTCGCTCCCTGTTGACCACGCTCGGCGTGGTGTTCGGCGTCAGCAGCGTCATTGCCATGCTGGCCGTGGGTGAGGGCGCCAGCCGCGAGGCACTCGAACAGATCCGGCGTCTCGGAAGCAACATTATCATTCTCCACTCCATTCAGCCCGTCGAAGATGAATCCGCTGTCGCGGTGGCTTCCTTCATGAGCGTGTACGGGTTGTTGTACGACGACGAACTGCGTATTCGCGAAACCATTCCCGCCGTGACGCGCACCGTGCCCGTGCGCATGATGCGCCAGGAATCGCGCCTTGGGGAACGGCGCATGGAATTGCGTGTGATCGGCACAACGCCCGACTGGTTTGAACTGGTGCGGCGCCCCCTGCTGGCGGGACGCGCGCTTAACGATCGCGATATGGAACGGCTCGCCCCGGTGTGCGTACTGACTGAGCAGGGGGCCCGGCGCTTGCTGGCTACGGAACACACGATTGGACAGGCCATTCGCATAGGCGGCGAAAGTTTCGAGGTCGTGGGAATTCTGAAGGGAGACGACGGCACCGCGGGCGCCCAACGATTGGATTCGGACACCGATGTGTATATTCCGATCAATGCGGCACGCCAGCGTTTCGGAGAGGTTATTGTACGGCGAGCGGCGGGCGCGCGTGAGATTGAGTTGGTGGAACTGCATCAGATCATCGCCGAAATTGAGTCGACCGATCGCGTGGAAGAATCTGCCGAGGCCATTCTCGCTATGTTGCGTCGGTTTCATCCAAAAGAGGATTACCGCATGGACATACCACTGGCGCTGCTGCGCCAGGCGGAAGCCACGCGCCGCACGTTTAACATCGTGCTCGGGTCCATTGCGGGAATCAGTCTGCTGGTGGGCGGGATCGGGATCATGAACATCATGCTCGCATCGGTTACGGAGCGCACGCGCGAGATTGGAATCCGACGGGCGATCGGAGCCAAACAACGACAGATCATCGGTCAATTTCTCATCGAAACGGTGGTGCTCTCCTCGCTGGGCGGAATGATCGGATTGGGCATCGGGATGTTGATCCCGTGGATCATCACACTGGCCGCGGGCATGCCCACCCATGTCACGGCCTACAGCCTGATCCTGGCCGTTGGTATCAGCATGGCGATCGGCCTCATCTTCGGCCTTTATCCGGCGGTTCGCGCCGCCCGGCTTGATCCCATCACCGCCCTGCGGCACGAGTGATGCGCTCGCCCCCGGTTCGAACTGCGGTGTAGGGGCGTCGCTTGCGACGCCCGTACATGGCATTCAGCGGTTCGCAAATGCCGCGGTTGTGACGTGACAACGGACTTCGCAAGCGCAATCCCCACAACGCCGCGCCTATTCGTCCAACGGATTTCGGGTGCGCAGGTCCCGGAAACGGGAGAAATCGCGGCCAAGCGTTTCAAAGGATTGCCAACCACCCGATTCTTCGACTATGATTTACGCCAACATTTCCGCGCACGAACAAGACAAGGTATTAATGGCTGAAGACACCCACACCATACAGCCCGATCGCTGGCTCGAGGAACACGGCGATATTCTGTACCGCTACGCGTATGTCCGCCTGCGGGATCACGGCGCCGCGGAGGACCTGGTACAGGACACGTTCGTGGCCGCCATGAAGGCCCGGGAACGGTATGCGGGCCGTTCGTCGGAACGATCCTGGCTGGTCGGCATTCTGCGACACAAGATCATCGATTATCTCCGCAAAGCCAGCCGGGAAATTAAACTCGACGACATGGACACCGGGGGCACCGAAAACAGCTTCATCGTTCGAGAAATGGGTTTTGCCGAATGGCGCCCCCCCAAATGGCAGTTCAATCCCCGAAAAGCTTTTGAGCAGAAGGAATTCTGGGGCGTTTTTACCCATTGCCTGGAGGCGTTGGACCGGCGCTTGCACACCGCTTTTGTCCTGAAAGAGATGGAAGGCGTGTCCACAAAAGAGATTTGTCAGGAATTGGAAGTCGAACCGACGTACTTGTGGGTGATTTTATATCGCGCCCGAAAACAATTGAAGACCTGCCTGGAGAAGAACTGGCTTCAAAAAATAAGCGGAAAACGAAATGCTTAGGTGTAAACATGTAGCTGAAGCGCTGGCCGACAAGCGGTATTGGGAGCTCCCCCTGCATCGCCGCATCGGCTTGCATCTGCATGTATTTCTTTGTTTCCTGTGCGGGCGCTACAATCGACAGATCATGGCCCTTCAGGATGCCGCGCGGCATTATGCCGCATATGAGTTGGCCGAAGTCCCTCCGTCTGAATACCGCCTCTCGCCCGAAGCCCGTGAGCGCATCCGACGGAAATTGCGGGAAGAGACCTAGTCGTTTATTCTCGTGCAATTGCGGTTCGTCTTCTTTTATGATCCGGCTGAAATGCGTTATCGGCCCAAACACATTCTGGAATACGGCGCGTTGCGCACGCTTGGATTCCTCGTTCGGTGGATGCCTCATCGCATGGCCCTCGGCACCGGCTGGGTGGTAGCCGCCATTTCTTTCTTTCTGATTCGTTTTCGTGTTCATGCCGCCCAATCCCGCATTCGCCATGTTCTGGGAGACGATATCCCGGACCGCGAGATCCGGCGGATCGCGTGGATATCGTTTAGGAATCTCTGTTTCAATGTCATAGAAATACTGCGCATGCCGCGCTTGACCTCCAAACGTATTTCCGCCATTGCCGAGGTTGAAGACTTTCATCGGTTGAAAGAATTGATGGGCGGGAAAGGCGCCGTGCTTGCCGTCCCGCACATGGGCAACTGGGACATGGCGGGCGTGGCCGCAGAGATGATGGGCATCCCGGTTTTCTTCATGGCGCGTCGCCAGAAAAACCCGCTGGTCGATGCCTATTTGAACCGGATGCGGGGCGTGACCGGAGTCGAAACCATTCCAACAGACAGCCGGTCGCTCCGCGTGATTCTGAAGAATCTCAAGGAGGGCAAGGCCTTTGCCATTCTACCGGATGTGCGCGCACGAACCGGCGGTGTGCCGATCCGGTTTTTCAACGGTACGGCGTATCTGCCCCCCGGAATGGCGTTGTTTGCGCGCCATGCCGGGGTGCCGGTCATTCCCGCCGTGCTTACGCGGTCCGGCTGGACACGACATCAATGGCGCATGCATGACCCCATTTATCCGGATCCCGCACAAACCAAGGAAAATGACGAGGTCCGCATGATGCAGGAAGTCATGAACCTCTTTGATATAGCCGTTCGCAAACAGCCCGAACAGTATTTCTGGTACAACAAACGCTGGATCCTGGATCCACCCGACACACACCAATCGGCATGATGGAAACCACCTCGTCCGGGAAGATACTCATCCTGTTTGACATTGACGGCACGCTGCTCGATATGCACGGGGCGGGACGCCGTGCCTTTATTCGCGCCCTTAAGACCACGTTCGGCTGGGACGACGATCTGGAGTACATACATTTTTCCGGTACCACCGATATGGCGGTATTTCACCGCGTATTACAGGAACGGGGCCTTCCCTATCGGGACGAAGAGGCGCGGCTTTTCTTCGAACAATTACCGGAGGAGTTGAGGCGCACGGTAGCCGGACAGCAAACGCGGCTCTACCCCGGCACGCGCGAACTGCTGGAATTTCTTTCGGAACATCCCCGTGCCGTTGCCGGCTTGGTCACGGGCAACATCGAATCGTGCGCACGCATCAAACTTGAGAGCGCGGACCTGCACGGTCACTTTACACTGGGCGCATTCGGGCACGAACATGCCGACCGGAACGAGATTGCCCGGCTGGCCATGGTCCGGGCTACCCGGCAGCTGATTCCGGGCGAATCCTTCGCGCGGCTCTTCCTGATCGGCGATACGCCTTCGGATGTCCGCGCCGCACAACACATCGGGGCAACCTCCATAGCCGTGGCCACCGGGACTCCCTCCATTGAAACGCTCCGCGACGCCGGCGCCGATTACGTGCTGGAGGATTTGTCGGATCTTTCCCTTTTACAGTCCATTCTGGGAATATCCGGGGACAGGTAATCGGGTATGGAGACGGGAACGCCGTAGCCACCGCTGATATGCGGTGGAGGAATCAACGGCATGGCACAGATTCGCCACGGGCTACCGCCCGCGGCTACGGAAAGGTACCTGTCCCCAAGAATCTTGTTCTTTACGCAGCGCCAATGGTATTATAACGCTTTAACTGGGTACAATTTGATGAAATACATGCTTTTTCCGATTGTTTTGCTGATCACAGTGGCGGCATCGGCCGAACCTCCCCTATCGCTTTCCGAGCGCCATATTCCCGGAACGGAACCAACGCGGTTTCTGGTATTCGACCATCCCATGGCGCGTTCCGTCCTGGTTTCACACTCCGGCGATAACTGGAAAGAAAAGCATGCCATGATGCGCCGCGGCCGTGAATGGGTGCTTGATATACGAACGCTGGATCTCCCTTTCGGACGTCACGAATTCAAGTTTATCGTGGATGGCGAATGGGAGTCGGGCGATAATCGCATCCTGCATATCAATGAGCAGGGCTTGCTGGAACGTCCTTCCGACATCATTTTCAGCGCCGAGATCGAGGATTGGAATGAAATCGCGGTGCGTTTTCGTCGCGGTTTTCCCGATGCTCGTAATGTTCGTGTCCGCCTGAATCCAGAGCGGCCGATCCGGTCCTGGGAGCTATCCACGGCGGCCGACGAGGGATATCTTACCGGATACCAAATCCAGGACGGCCGGATTTCGTTCTATTTCAATCCCGAGGTATATAACGTTACGGTGCAGAGCCGGGACCGCGTGGTCGTGGCTGGAAATTTTAATGACTGGGATCCGACCGGCCGCGGCGGCGCGTGGATGTTGCATGACCGGCATCAACAAGGTCTGTGGAAGATGACCACTCAACTGGCGTCCCTGCGTCCGCCATCCGGCGAAACCCGCCTGGAATTCAAGTTTGTCATCAATGGACACCAATGGCTGTCTCCCCCGGACCGGGCCCCGAATCGCGTGGATGATGGAGAAGGCAACGTGAATCTTGCTGTCGAGCCGGATTCCGGCGGGGGGCGCACGATGCGCATTACCACTGATGAACCCCTGGACCTCGCGCAAAATTACCTGTTGAGCATCGATGGTCTGACGGACCGGACGATTCACCACCTCACAACACCGGGGCGCATCCTGGACACGTTCTACTCCGAAAAGGAGCTGGGTGTGATTCTGGATCACGAGCACGAGGCCACCACGTACCGGATTTTCGCGCCACGCGCGCGTTCCGTGTATCTGCACCTGTACGAGACCCATCGCTTTGACGGGAAGGAGCCCGCGGAGCGTTACCGCATGTGGAAAGACGAACGGGACGGCGTTTGGGAAGTTTCCCTGCTCGGGTTGGATGTGGGCCGTTATTACTCCTTTAATATCGACGGCCCTTCAGGCGACGGCGAAGGGTTCAATCCCACCACTCAGGTCGGTGATCCCTATGCGCGGGCCGCCGCGCATGCCCAACATAATTCCATCGTCATCGATCCCGCCGCCACGAACGAATGGTTCGGGGGTTGGACGGACGATGACTGGGAGACGCCCAGCCACGAGAACATGGTGATTTACGAGACACACGTGCGCGACTTTACGAGGCACCCCTCTTCCAGGGTTCCACGCTCGCTACGGGGCACCTACCAGGGAATGTTGGCAACCCTGGGAACCGGAACCGGACTGGATCATCTGCGCGAAATGGGTGTCAATATGATCGAACTCCTCCCCATACAAGAGTTTCACAACAACTACGATGAGTATCACTGGGGCTATATGACCACCTACTTTTTCGCCCCGGAAGCCTCTTTTGCGCGCGGGAATCCTCTAAAGGGCTCGCAATATTACGAATTCAAGCATCTCGTGAACGAACTGCACCGAGAAGGTTTCGGCGTCATCATTGACGTAGTATACAATCATGCGGGGCATCCCAATATCTTCAGCTTGATCGACCGAAAATACTTTTTCCGGCTGAATCCCGATTTTACGTTTCAAAACTTCAGCGGCGTGGGCAACGACATACGCAGTGAAGCGCCGATGATGCGCCGGTTCATTGCGGAGAATGTGCTGTATTGGATGAAGGAACACCATGTAGACGGGTTCCGTTTTGATCTGGCCGAGCTGATCGACATGGAAACACTTCTTAAGATTCACGAACAAGCCGTGAAAATTAACCCCAATGTCATTTTAATTTCCGAGCCATGGAGTTTTCGCGGCCACCATAAGAATGAATTGACCGGAACGGGCTGGGCGGCCTGGAACGATGATTTCCGCAACCCGGCCAAGGCCTTTGTCATGGGGGACCGCAATCGGGACCGCCTGAAGCGGGCTATTCTGGGATCTGTCGATATCTGGACGGCGAATCCGATGCAATCGGTCAACTATCTGGAAAGTCATGACGACATGGCGCTGATGGATGAAATCAGCACGGTTCCCGGCCGGGACAGTCGCCGGTTGCTCTCACGGGACGTGGCCGCCAATCGGCTTGCAACGACCGTTTTGTTTACCTCGCTGGGGATTCCGATGATTCACAGCGGACAAGAATTTCTACGGAGCAAACACGGTTTAAGCAATACCTATGACCAGGGGGATGCCATCAACGCCCTGCGCTGGACCGATCGTGACCGTCCCCTGGCCGCGGAAGCGATGGCGTATTACCGGGATCTGATTCATCTTCGGCAGAGTCCCGAAGGCGCGGCCTTCCGCATGCGGGAGAGAGCGCCCCCCGGTTACTATCAATGGATCGAGCCACGGGATGAACAGGCTCTGGGTTATATCGTAAATGCGGACCGCCGGCATCCCGGAAACGCATTTGTTGTGCTGCTCAATGCCGGACCGGCGCCGATCCAGTTTTCGGTGCCCCTGCCCGAAGGCCGCTGGCGTATGATCGGAAACGGGCGCACGATCAATCCGGCGGGCATTACGGGATCCGAGGTCGTCACGGGACTTCGAAGCGCCAACATCCGGGTGCCCTCAATGTCCTCGGTGATCCTGATGGATGGGTTTTGAGAGGGCGTCTCAAAAAACGATGGGCGCAAAGATTTTGCGCCCTTCGAGCTTTTCGCGTCCCTTGAGAAATGCAAGTTCAATGAGAAAGTCTATACCCACCACGATACCGCCCTGTTTTTCAATCATCCCCGCCGTAGCGGAGGCGGTGCCGCCCGTCGCCAGCAGGTCGTCGATAATGACCACCCGGTCCCCTTCGTTTACGGCATCCACATGCATTTCCACGGTGGCCGTTCCGTACTCGAGATCATAGGTCGCGTCAAGGGTCTGGTAGGGCAGCTTCCCTTTTTTGCGAACGGGAATGAGTCCCACCCCCAGCAGATAGGCCACGGCGGCGCCGAAAATAAAGCCACGCGCCTCCACGACCGCGATTTTATCCACGGGCTGCTCCCGATGTTGCGCCGCCAGCATATCCACCGCCAGTTTAAACAGTTCGGGATCGGCCAGGATGGGCGTGATGTCCTTGAAAATTACGCCCGGTTGAGGAAAATCCGGAATATCGCGAATCGCATCCCTCAATCGCTCTACGCTCATTTATTTATACCTTTCACCCTGAACAACCGGTTCTCCCTGTTCTTCCATCATCGTCCGCAGTTTACCGAGAGCGGAATTCTGAATTTGCCGAACACGTTCACGAGTGATATTGAATCGTTTCCCAACGGTTTCAAGCGTCTCCACGTGCGCCCCTTTCAAACCATACCGGTATTTTAGAATTTCGCGCTCCCGATGGTCCAGCTGATCCAGCAGTGATTCGGCTTCCTCCCGCAATTGCCGGTCATTAATTTCATCATATGGATTCCGCGCACGTTCGTCACCTATGATTTCAGAAAATTCCGCACTGTCGTCGTCTCCAATCGGCGCATCCAATGATGTCGGCCTCAAGGCCACGGTCTTCCAGTGCGACACCATGCTGGGCTTGACCCCCAGCTTCTCTGCCAATTCTTCATTCGTCGGGTCACGACCCAGTTCTTCCAGCAACTTATACTGAACCTTCCGCATTCGGGCGATTTTATCCACCAAGTGCGCCGGAAGGCGGATCGTTTTGCTTTGATTGGCCAGCGCCCTCTTGATGGATTGTTTGATCCACCACGCCCCGTAGGTGCTGAGCTTACCTCCCTTTTTTGGATCAAACCGTTCGACGGCCTTCATCAAGCCGATATTGCCTTCCGAAATCAAATCCAGCAGGGGCAACCCATAGCGCGAGTAGTCCTGGGCAATTTTCACCACCAGGCGGAGATTGGCCCGAATCATCAGGTGCTTGGCTTCTTCGTCCCCCTTTTTGATCCGTTTGGCCAATTGGACCTCTTCTTCGGGGGTTAATAGATCCACTTGCCCGATTTCGCGCAAATAAATCTTAATCGTTTTGTCATCGTGATTCATAATCATGCCGGGGTTCACCCCCTCTTGCCGTATCGTACCCATACACAAACTTAATGTAATGGGTCGACCCTAATAATAATACCTGACAACACCATCCGAGTCATTGAGTTATAGTGTTTGACCAAACAGACCCCG
>SLKG01000121.1 GCA_007134735.1 Kiritimatiellia bacterium | reverse complement strand
GGCATCAAAAAAACGGTTTCGATCGGCCCTGTCGCGCCGGCTGTTCCCGTTGGCCAAATTATCCGGAATGCTTTCCGAGGCGCGGTCAAAATGATCAAGAACTGCCGCGGCAGAATCAATTCCAGCCAGAAGGTTCTGCGCCCATGAAGTATACTGAATGGAAAGTTGGTAGACGCGAAGTTTCTCGTGTCCCAGCTTTTGCATCTTCCTCCCCCAATCCTAGTCTTAATCCTTGTCCCAATCCTTGTCGGACTAAGATTAGGACAAAGATTGAGACAATGATTCGGCTCCCTTCCAATCCTAGTCTTAATCCTTGTCCCAATCCTCGTCGGACAAAGATTAGGACAAAGATTGAGACAACGATTCGGCTTTCTTCAATCCTAGTCTTAATCCTCGTCTCAATCCTCGTCGGACGAAGACCAGGACAAAGATTGGGACAACGATTCAGACAAGGATTGGATTCTACAACTCCTGCGCCACGTGCTCGAGTTCGTAGAATTCGATGATATCACCGGTTTCGAAGTCCGAAAAATTATCCAGGCGGATACCGCATTCCTGTCCTTCGCGGACCTCGGCGGCATCGTTTTGGAATCGTTTGAGCGAGGACACCGAGCCTTCATACAAAATTTCGTTCCGGCGTTTAACCCGCGTGCGAGCCCGGGCGGTGATGCGGCCCTTGATCGTCATGCAGCCGGCGATTTTGCCCTTCTTGCTGATGTCAAAAATCTGGCGGACCTCGGCCTGGCCGATGACCTTTTCGTGACTGACGGGTTGGAGCAGGCCGGTCATGGCCTGGCGGATGTCGTCCACAAGTTCATAAATAATGCTGTAGAGCCGGATCTCCACGCCTTCCCGCCGGGCGATCGCGTTTACGCCGGATTCCTTGGCGACGTGGAAGCCGACGATGATGGCGTTGGACGCGCTGGCGAGTATAACGTCGTTTTCGGTGATATTGCCTACGCCGGAGAGAATGGTGTTGAGCGTAACCTTGTCGCTCTTGATTTCCGACAGCGACTGCTGAATGGCCTCCAGCGTGCCCTGCACGTCCGTCTTGAGGATGAGGCTGAGTTTATGACGTTCCGTGGCATCCGTTTCGCGCAGAAGATCGTCCAGGGAGGCGCGGCGCGGGGTACTGCCGAGTTGCGAGAGCCGTGCCGCGTTTGTGCGTTCTTCGGCAATCGCGCGTGCTTCCCGGTCATTTCCACAGGCCAGGAATTCGGCGCCGGCTTCGGGGACGTTGTTCAGGCCGAGGCATTTGACGGGGATCGACGGTCCGGCCGTTCGGACCTTGTTTCCGCGATCATTGATCAACGCCTTGACGCGGCCCCAATGCGGCCCGCACACGATCGCGTCGCCCAACTTGAGCGTGCCCTTCTTCACCAGCACATTGGCGGTCGGCCCCATGCCCTGTTCCAGTTTCGCTTCCACCACGAATCCCATCGCGGGCCGGTTCGGCTTCGCCTTGAGTTCGAGGACTTCCGCCTGGAGCAGGATCATCTCGAGCAGGTGATCGATTCCTTCCCCGCTTGCGGCGCTGACCGGGCAGCAGATGATATCGCCTCCCCAATCTTCCGGCGCCAGTCCTTCCTGCTGCAGTTGTTGTTTGACCCGGTCCACCTGGGCATTGGGCAAATCGATTTTATTGATGGCCGCCATGATGGTAACGCCCGCGGCTTGCGCGTGCTGGATGGCCTCCCGGGTCTGGGCCATGATGCCGTCATCGGCGGCGATGACAATGATGGCGATATCGGTGAGATTCGCCCCGCGCGCGCGCATGTTCGTGAATGCGGCGTGGCCCGGTGTGTCGATAAAGGTAATGAGCTGGTCGTTATGCTCGACCGTATAGGCGCCGACGTGCTGGCTGATCCCCCCGGATTCACTGTCCACGATGCGGGATTTCCGAATGCGGTCGAGCAGCGACGTCTTGCCGTGATCCACATGGCCGAGGAAGGTCACCACGGGGGGGCGCGGCAGCAGGTCCTCGGGGCGGTCCGTCTCGGCGCGCGGCACCGTTTCCGGTTTCGTGACGGGCGCCGGCTTGCGTTCTACCGGTTTCTTCTCCTGTTCCAGGGTCAGACCGTGTTTTTCCGATATTTCCTTCGCGACCTTGAAGTCGAGCTTTTCGTTGATCGACGCAAAAATGTTCATGCCCATCAATTCGGCGATCAATTGATTGGGTTTCATGTCGAGCGCTTCGGCCAGGTCCTTGACGACCACGGAGCCCTTGACCACGAGGGTGCGCGGCCCGGGTTCCGGTTCTGCTTCCGGTTCGGCCTCAACGGGCGGCGGGGCCGCCGTCCCTCCCGACGGAGCGCGGGCCTCCGTCTTGGTTTTGACGGGGGACGCGGCCTCACGGGCCGGTTCGCCGCCGGAAACCCGGGCGCGGACCTGTCCGGCCTGCTCCTCGGTCAGGGAACTGGCGTGGGATTTAACCTCGATGGACAAATCCTTCAAGAGAGCCAGCAATTCCTTGCTGGTCATGTCCAACTCTTTGGCCAGTTCGTGAACTCTCATGGCTTATTCAATGTCGCCGTGTTTCTTTTCGTAATGGGCTTCGGCCGCCTCGCGAATGCGCCGGGCGGTATCCCCTTCCATGCCTTCAATATCTTCGAGGTCGCTGATCTCCGCCGCCAGGATGCCTTCCACGGTCAGAAATCCGGATTGCACCAGTCTTTCAGCCTCGTCCTTTTGGATGCCGTCCACTTCCGCCAGATGGGTCACGGCGAGGGCCACCCGTTCCTCAAAGGCCATGTCGGCTTCGTCTTTCTGGATGTCAATCTTCCAACCCGTCAACTTGGACGTCAACCGGGCGTTCTGGCCCTTCTTGCCGATGGCGAGTGAAAGTTGATCGCCGTCCACGGTTACGCGAACGGTGCGGGTGTCTTCCTCCAGCTCGACCCGTGACAGTTTTGCCGGGGCGAGAGAATTGGTGACGAACGTCTTGATGTCGGGATGCCAGCGCACGATATCAATCTTCTCGCCGGCCAGTTCGCGCACAATGTTCTTCACGCGGATGCCCCGCATTCCGACGCATGCGCCGACGGGATCCACCTTTTCATCGTGGGACACCACGGCGATCTTGCTGCGGAATCCGGGTTCCCGGGCGATGCCCTTGATTTCAACGGTGCCGTCGGCGATCTCGGAAACCTCAAGTTCAAACAGGCGGCGCACGAAGTCCGGATGCGTGCGGCTCAACATGATTTCCGGTCCCTGCATCTCGTTGTCCACTTTCAAAATGATCGCCCGGATACGATCTCCAATCTGGTATTCCTCGGTCGGCACCCGTTCGCGGGCGGGCATGATGGACTCCGCGCGTCCCAGGTCGATGACGACATCGCTCCGGTCAAACCGGCGGACCGCGCCGCTGACAATTTCCCCGGCCCGGTCCTTGTACTCTTCAAAAACCCGTTCCCGTTCCGCTTGCCGGATCCGGTGCATGATGGCTTGCTTGGCAACCTGGGCCGCGATCCGTCCGAGATTACGGGGCGGGACGGTCACTTCCACGAAATCGCCGATTTGCGCATCGGGGTTGATGGCGCGTGCTTTATTCAGGGAAATCTCGGTTTGCGGATCGGCCCGGCCCTCAACCACGCGGACTTGGGCAAATCCCTTGATATCAAACGTCTTTCGGTCAATCTCCACGCGCAGTTCATGGGTGCCCCCCGCGCTTTTTCGGGCGGCGCTCATCAGGGCGGATTCCACCGCCTGGATAATGGTTTCGCGATCGATGCCGCGTTCCTTCTCCATGTATTCAACAACGGCCTGTAGTTCGTTGTTCATTGTATGTACTCCAACCTGTTGACCTAAATAGTTTCCGCGCCTTCCATACGAAAAAGAGTGGGTTAAACCCACTCTTCAGCGGCGATTCGGAGTATCCCAAACAGGGAGAATAAGACGGGCCGTATTTTGGGTCAAGTGACTTTTACGGGGTTTTCCACGGGGGATGAGGAGGAGCCCTTTTCCTTGCAAAAAAACCTTGTCATTTCATGGCCGTATAAACGACATTGGTGTGAGGACGGAAAAAAGGACTGGCGCAATTGACTTAACATGGGGAATTGGGTATTTTTATCGCTAGGACGTAATGCGAGTTTGCCGTATAGGCGGTACAAATAAAAACGTTTCAGCGGTCCTTCCGGTTGCCGGGAGAGGAGGGCCGTGTTAGCGTTTGTTGGTTTGATGTGTGGGGGGAGGTTATGACTGGAAAGCGAATCATAGTGTGGGTGGCCTTGTCTTTGATGTTGTGTCTACCCGTGTATGCGGCTCGGGCGGCAAGCGTCAGTTTTTCGGCCATCATGGAATTTGGCGAGCATCTCTACGGGCCTTCCGGGATTACGGGGGATCCGCAGGACTATCTGAGTGACGGATCCGTAATCTATCTCATTGGCCGTCCCGGCCCGGGCGCCCCGCTCGTGGATGGGGGGATGCCGAGCATCGGAGACAATCTCGTGGCGTCCGGCACGACCGGCGATGATATTCTGCTGGCGACGATCCGGGTTGGGGATGGAGGAGTGGCTCCGGACTCGGGACAATTTGTTTTCACCGCGATCTTCGATGAAACGCATCCGTACGTGACGGAGGGAATCAATCACGCGTACATACGCTTCTTCGATACCACGAGCTTGCCGGTTGAGGGCACCCAGTTCTGGGGTGTGTCCGCGGTGGTTCCCATCACGCAATTCATACCCGGTATTGAAGGTGTACAGTTTGGTTCCGGCGCCACGACCAACGTGAGCACGTTCGTCTTTATTCCCGAACCCGGCACGGGACAAATGCTGTTGCTGTTTTTCGGTTTTCTTTTTGGCGTTCGCCTGAATGTTAAACGCCGGCGCGAGAAATCCTGAATGTTGGATATTGAATGAGGCCACATGAACAGGGAACACGTGGGGACAGATCGGTCAGCCGCCGCGTGCTGACGCGCGCACTGTGTATCGTGGCGCCGATGCTGCTGTCCGCTCCGGCGGGGGTCTGGGCGCAGTGGGCGATCAGCCCCCTTCACATTCATACCCCGGATGAAATTCGCGACGCGTCCGGCGACCTGTTGCCGGGCAATGCGCACACGGATGCCGACACCAGCGCGATGGTTCAGATCCTCGCGACGGACGGCGGCATTATCCATCCGCCCCTCATGGATCCGCACGGCATGCCCGACGACCGGAATCCCATACTGGCGATCACGCGCATCGGCAACATGGTGACGCCGGTGTTGGAACAGCCCAGCCGTTTTTCTTATTCGCTGGACGGGAAGGCGATCGATAAGGATGAATCCTTTTTCGTGCGCATATTCAACTGTCCCGATCCGACAAAGAGGCCGGTTGCTTTCTATGGGGATTCACAGGTGTTCACCAATATCTCCGACAGCCGGATTGTGTATGCCGTTCGGCTCGCCCAAACCGCGCGGCCCGTGGATCCGATAAGCGATACGGATGGTGACGGTTTGCCGGACTGGTGGGAGTACCTGCACTTTGACGGAGATATTACGGCGGGTGACCCCGACAAGGATTACACGGACAAGGGGCAGACGGCCCTGGAGGACTTCATTGCGGGAACCGATCCGTGGGACCCGAATTCCTATTTCCATATTGTCTCCATAGAACCTGTTTTTTCAGAAGAGTACGACGAACACGTGTGGACCAACACGGATCCCGATTCGATCGGGTACGGCCAGGTGTTTACGCAACGCATACACACGTTGGAGGGGGAACTGCTTAGATGGCCCAGCGTGGAAGGACGGGTATACCGTGTTGAATACACGACCAACATGGTGACCGCCGCCTATCGTCAGTTACCGGGCGCGGAATGGCTTCCCGCGACGCCCGATTTCAATACATTCATAAGCACCAACGTGGTCGGCGCGGTCGGGTCCGTGTATTACCGGGTCTTTGTAAAGCAGGAAGAGGAGTGACGCCGGGGGGCTGCGCGAAGAAAGAAGAAACCACGGAGAAGGGCAGAGGCACGGAGAAGAGAGAAGAGGGAACTATGAAGTGCGCGAGAGGACGCGAAAAGGATACAGGGGGACTCGATCTGGATGGTGACGCGGAACCCACCCCCGGCCCCTCCCAGGAGGGGAGGAAGAGTGGAAGACGGATTTGAAATAGAAGTCGAATGAAACAGGAAGATGACAAAGTGGGCGGAAGAAGCTTCTGGAGGGCGAAGCTTCTGCTGAGCCGTGAGGCGGACCGCAGGGTCGTGCCGCGCGACGAGGGCGTCGCGGCTCCATCGGCCCGCGCTTCCGCTCTGTGGAGCCCCGACGCCCCCGTCGGGGAAACCGGCCCGGCGCATGGGACGAATCCGGCTCGGCAGAGCCTCGCCCTCCATACGGTCAAAAACCGTTTTTCTTTCTTCTGGAGGGCGAAGCTTCTACTGAGCCGTGCCCGCCAAGAGAGCTCGGCGTTCCAAAGCACCAAGCACGACGCACGAAGCACCAAGCACGACGCACGAAGCACCAAGCACGAAGCACCAAGCACGAAGCACGAAGCCCGCATTTCCAATCATTGGATCCCGGCGCGGGTGTGGATGGCGATCTGCGCGGCGGTGTTGTTGTTCGGGGGGCTTGGGACGGCGACGGCCGATAACACCATCGAAATGACCAATCCGGGTTTTGAAGAGGAAGATTTTACTGGTTGGAGCACTTGGGGACCTCAAGGCGTCGAGGGTTGGGCGGCAAGGTCGGGCGATTATGGGGCCGCTTTCCATGGATGGAGCGGCGGAGGTGGTGGCGCGGGATATTTCCAGGATGTGGATTATGATCCGGAGACGATGGGTCCCATCATCAACGCGACCGTATGGACCTGGGCCGACAATCACTGGAACGGAGGTGATCTCGAAGTCAAGCTGGAGATCTTTGGCGACACGGGGTTTCAGGCTGACTGGGTGAATTATTACACCAGTCCGGGTCAGAATTGGGTCCAGAGAAGTGTGACCGGCTATGCGAGGACAGATACGGAAACGATCCGTGTAGTGTTCGCCGTTCCCTGGATGTGGGATGGAGGGTATCGGTCCGATGACTGGGAGATAACTCACTCCATGCCCGAGGCACGCAACGCCGGTGGCGGCGCCTCGCCCGGGACGCCGGCCGGCACGATCTACCTGGGTGACACGGCCAAGGTCTTCACGTATGACTCGTGGGGCGAACTGGATGGTAATTGGGGACGGGCCCGGTTATGGATGCGCCATGATCACACGAACGTGTCTGCCGGCACGGCCGGTCCCTGGGCTGATTGGCAGGATACGGACGGCAAATCCGTCACCTCGACCGTGTTCAGCGCCACAGGGACTTGGAACTGGGGCATCCAGATGGATTACGGCACGGAATTCGAGACCAACTTCTGGTACACGGCCAGTAGTTCGGCTTGGACCCAGCAAAAACGCGGCGGAACGAACTCAAGCCTGACCGTCACCGTCAGCGCGCTCAACAGCCCCTCCGGGCTATCGGCTAACCGGGACAGCACCAACCCGCATTCCCAGATCAATCTCTCATGGACGCGCGGCACGTCGGGCACGGTCAAGGACACGCTCATCCTGCGCAAGACCAGCGCCATCACCACGCATCCGACGCAGGGCGACTCCTACAGCGTTACCGATACGATCGACGGCGCGACCGTGATCTATAAGGGGAGCGGCACCAATCACAACGATACGGGCCGCGATGCAGGAACGACGTATTACTATGCGTTCTACAGCATCAACAACGATTATTATTCCCCCGCCGCCACCGTCAATACGACCACCCGTCCCACAGACGCGACGTGGGATGGAGGCGGAGCCAACAACAACACGCTGACGGAAGCCAACTGGTCGGGGAACCTGTATCCGTACTCATCATCGAGCAGCATCATGCGGTTTGCTGGCAGTACGCGAACCAGCCCCAGCGTCACCCACGCGGCCGACAGCGATTGGCACTCGATTTACTTTAATTCCGGCGCGGCCGCCTTCACCGTGAGCGGTAACGCGATGAACATCCATTCGCTGATCCGCAACGACTCGTCGAACCTGCAGACTATCAATAACAACCTGACGTTGAGCGCGGCAACGACGGCCAACGCGGCCGATGGCGGTATAACGCTGGGCGGCGACATTGGAGGTTCCTCGGCTCTGACCAAGTCCGGCACCGGCGCATTGACCTTGGAAGGCAACAACACCTTCAGCGGAGGCGTCAACCAGGGAGCCAGCGGCGGGACAATTAACATCAACCATGCGAACGCGCTCGGAACCGGACTCTATCAAGTGGGGTCCGGCAGCACTTTTGACAATACTTCCGGCGGGGCCATCACCGTCGGCAATAATTTCCGTTTCAATGCGGCAACAACGTTTGGCGGTTCCAATCCTCTGACCTTTACGGGAGGGGTGACCTTGATGGGTGCCAACCGCACCCTGACGGTTTCGGGAAGCACGCTGACATTTTCCGGAACCATTACTCAGTCTTCCGGGGAGCGCCGGTTGACCAAGGAAGGGGCGGGAACGCTTACGCTTTCCGGAAACAATGAACATGGCGGCGTGACGATTGCCAATGATGCCGGCCGGTTGAATATCGGTCATGCCAATGCGCTGGGTATTGGAACATTCATCCTGCAACGGGGAACCGAGTTCGACAACACATCCGGCGGTTCATTGACCGTTGGCAATGCGGTGCAACTGAATAACACAACAGAGACAACATTCATCGGGACCGATCCCCTGACCATAAGCGGTGCCGGCGAGCTGACCGGCAGCCGGACATTGAATGTTGCCGCGAGTACGCTGACTCTATCAGGGAATATGGGCCAAAATGCGGCCGGGCGTGCCTTGACCAAGACAGGCGCAGGGACGCTGGTTATGTCCGGTGCAAACAATACCTATAGCGGCGCTACCACCATCAATGCGGGTACGCTGGTGGTCAGCGGGTCTTCCGCGGACTCCGCGCATACGGTCAATTCCGGCGCGACGTTGCGGGGCGCGGGGACGGTGGGGGCATTGACGGTGAACGGCACGGTGCGGCCGGGCAATTCCGGGTCGTCGGTGGCGGCGCTGGCTTCCGGGAACCTGACGCTCGGTCAGAACGGCGCCTACACGTGGGACATCAGCAACGTGTCGGGATCGCCGGGTTCGCACTGGGACGTGATCACGGTGGGCGGCGGGAGCGGAACCATCACGGTGAACGCGACCTCGGGCGATCCGTTCACGATCTACGTGACGGGCAATCCGTCGGGCTTCACCTCCTCGGGTAATTACAGTTGGACCATCATGGACGCGGGTTCCATCAGCGGCGGTTTCGATGCGGACAAGTTCACGATAGATACCTCGGGCTTCACTCCCGCGTACGACGGCGAATGGCGGGTGGTAGAGAATCCGGGCAGCATCGTGCTGGAGTACGAGCCGCTGGACGAGGCGCTGCTGCTGGTGGGATGGGACGTGGACGGGGTGGAAACGGTGACGACGCTGGATAGCGCGCACCATGAGGATGAAATGCTTTCCAGCACCATTTCCATCGAGGATTCGGCTCTCGGGGCCAATGCAGGCGCAAACTCATTGAATATGCGGGACTGGTCAACGAGCAATTCGCTGGCCGG
>SLKG01000032.1 GCA_007134735.1 Kiritimatiellia bacterium | reverse complement strand
TCCGCGGCCGTTTGTTGATTGGCGCTGGTTTTCATGCACTTTCTGTTTCCCGGAAATCCTCCAGCACCAGCTGAATCGTTGTCCGGCCCATATATTCGTTCCGGTTCAAACGGAACGCGAGGTCGATGGGGCCGTCCGGGATCTCGCGGTCGCCCATCCCGAAACCGATGGCCTCCCGCTGGGCGGCCCCGGCCGTCACCAGCATTTTTACATGCCCCCGCCCCACAATCCTGGGGGGACCCAACAAGCGCGCGCCCCGGACCGCCCACACGGGTTTCGGGTTGCCCAACCCGAACGGCCGCAACGCCTCCACGGCCTCGAGCATGCGATCGTCAATCTCCGCCATATCGATCCAAGCATCAATCCGCAATTGCGGTCGCAAATCCGTTCCTTGAAGTTCCCGCGCCGCCACCGCGTTGAACGCCTGACGGAACGGTTTGACTTGATCGCGTTCGATTGTTAATCCCGCTGCCTGCGCATGGCCTCCATACGCCGCCAGGTATTCCGCGCACTCGGCCAGGCCGTTGACCAGATGGAAGGATGCGAAACTGCGGCAGGATCCCTTGCCGGTTCCCTCGTCATCGAATCCGATCACGATGACGGGCCGGTTATACCGATTCACCAGCCGGGACGCCACGATACCGATGACGCCCGGATGCCAGCCGTCCCGGGCCACGACCAGGCCGAAGTCGCGGTCCGGATCGAACGTGGAATCAATTTCCGCACACGCTTCCTCCACCATGCGGGCTTCCATGGCCTGCCGTTCCCGGTTCGCGGCATCCAGTTCCCCGGCCAGCGCCCGCGCGCGCGTGTCGTCCCGGCACAATAAGAGCTCCAGCGCAGCTTCCGCGCCGCCCAGCCGCCCGGCGGCATTCAGACGGGGACCCAGGACAAATCCAAGATGATACGTATCTACGGGGCCCCGCACCCCTCCGACCGCTTTGAGCGCCTCCAAACCGATTCCGGCTCCCGCGTTCAGATCGTCCAATCCGTGACGAACCAAAATCCGATTTTCTCCCTCCAACGGCGCCAGATCAACCACCGTTCCCAGCGCGACCCATTTCAACAGGCCGCGCAAATCCAATTGCCGCGCGGCTTCATGATTCCCGTCGCGTCCCGTTTTGATCAACGCATGACAGAGCTTGAAAGCCACCCCGACTCCGGCCAGCGAGGCCGCGGGCGCGGGCGCCCCAAGCTTGGGATTCACGATCGCGTGGGCGGGCGCCGGCTCTCCCGCCGGTTCGTGATGGTCCGTAATCACCACATCCACGCCCGCCTCCCGTGCCGCGTGTACGGCGTCCACGGAGCCGGTCCCGCAATCCACCGTGATCACCAGTCCGGGTTGATGCTCCTCGATGCATCGCCGCAGGGGTCCGACTCCCAGGCCATACCCGTCGTCCACGCGATGCGGCAGGAACATCCGGGCGCGCCCCCCCAATGCGGACAATACGGTGAACAGCAGGGCCGTGCTGGTGACGCCGTCCACATCGTAATCCCCATAGATCACGACCATCTCTCCGGCATCGATCGCCGACCAGACACGTGCCGCCGCGCGGTCCATACCGGCCATTTCAAAGGGATCGCTGATGTCGCTCAAACGAGGATTTAGAAAACGGTCGATCGCGTCGGCCCGCGTAAGCCCGCGCGACGCGAGCAGGCGGCATACCGCCGGATGGTGTCCCGATTCCCGGTGAATTCGAAGCGCTGTTTGGTCGTCCGCCTCGACTGGCACCCAGTTCTTCATCAGGCCCGGGCCGCGGCCAGTTTCTTCTTCGCCGCCCGTCGCTCATGCATCAGGTGGGCCACCGGAGTCGCCACGAAGACCGAGGAATACGTGCCGGAGATCACGCCGATAAACAGGGCCAGCGCGAAATCCTTGATGGCGCCGCCGCCGAAGATCAGCAGAATGGTCACCACGATCAACGTGGTCAGCGAGGTCAGGATCGTCCGGCTCAAGGTCTGGTTGATACTCAAGTTGGCGATCTCCATGAAGTTCCGGCCCCGGTACAACCCGAGATCCTCCCGTATGCGGTCGAAGATGACAATCGTGTCGTTCACCGAATACCCGACGATGGTCAATAACGCCGCAATGATGGGCAGGCTCAACTGGTTGCCCAGCAGGCAGAAGATGCCCACGGTGATCAACACGTCGTGCATCACGGCCACAATGGCGCCGACGGCGAACGCGAATTCGAAGCGGAACGAGATGTAGATCACGATGCCCAACATGGCGAACGCAATCGCCATAATCCCGGCGCGCCGGAGATCCTCGCCCACCTGGGCGCCGACGGTTTCGTCCTGCACGATCCGCACACCCAGGCCCCCAAACGCTTCCGCCATGGCACTCCGCGTGGCATCGCCGTCGTCCTCGCCCACCTTCAATAACAGGTACTCCCGGAATTCGCCCTCCACATCGGGTGCGAATTCCCGCTGAAACTGTATGAACGCATCGGCGACATTCGCCCCGGCCATGACCCGCCGGACCTCTTCGATCTCCGGCACTTCGTCAAAGCGGTAGGTCAACGCGGTGCCGCCCGTGAAATCGACGCCGAAATTCTCTTCGCCCTTCATGACGAAGACCGTGGCCGTTCCAATGATGATCAGTGCCGACAGGGCACCCGCGATAAACCGCTTGGACAGAAAATCAATTTTAGTGTCACGCAGAATCGACAACATCTTGAGTTTCTGAATCTTGGTGCGCGCGGCCAGTGTCTCGAACATCAACCGGGTGACTACCAGCGCGACATACATGCTGACCACGATGCCGGCGGCCAGCGTGACCGCGAATCCGCGGATCGGCCCCGAACCCTGCCAAAACAGGATCACGGCGGTCAGCAACGTGGTGACGTTGGCGTCGAAGATCGTACTGAAGACCTTGTCGTATCCCGTTTCAATGGCATTGATGAAACGTTTACCCGCTCTTTGTTCCTCGCGGATTCGCTCGAAGATGAGCACGTTGGCATCCACGGCTATGCCGATCGTAAGCACGATACCGGCTATCCCCGGCAGGGTCAGGGTCGGCAGACCGGCGCCTCCTCCGCCGCCGGCGCCCGTAATCAGGCTCAAAAACCCGGAAACAATCAACATGCCGAGCGGCAACAACAGCAGGTCCAGGATCAGCGCCAGGTTGGCGACCAGGCCCGCAAGCAGGTAATACGCCAGCATGAACGCGAGCACGGCGATCCCGCCATAGATGATGGCCCGCATGCCGCTCTCGATCGAATCGCGGCCAAGCGTCGGATCCACCACGCGCTCTTCAATGACGCGCAGGGGGGCGGGCAACGATCCCGCGCGCAGGATCAGGGCCAGGTGCTGGGCTTCCGGCACGGTGAACTGGCCTTCAATGATGGCATTGCCGCCATAAATCGGCGTTCGGATGAAGGGCGCCGAATACAGGGTCCCGTCCAACACGATGGCGAGAAACCGCTGGCCGTCCGGATCGGGATTGCGCGGCCCGCCGGGCGCATAATCCGCGGTCACCTGCGCAAAGCGGCGGGCGCCCTCCCCGTCGAAGCGCAGCGAAACAATGGGTTGGCCAAACTGATGATAGTCCACGGACGCCGCGGCCAGGTGTTCCCCGGTCAGGTCGCGCCGCCGGTTCACAAAATACGGCTCGTACAAGGTTTGTCCCCCACGTTCGTCGCGGGGCATTAACATGAATTCATAACCCGGTGGCGCCTGGAACATGCCGAGGCGACGCCGATATTCGCGGTCCTCATCCGGGGACATGGGCGGCATATCCACGCGCCGATAATAGAAGCGGCGCACCCGCTCGCCCCACGGCATGGTCTCTTCGAAGCTGACGACCTCATACCCTTCAGGCTTCAATCCGCGGTCGAATAATTCCCGCCTCAATTGATCATTGCGGTCGTGCACCATCCGGAACTCTAGAAACGCCGCGCTTTCAAAAGTCTGAACGGCCCACTCGCGATCTTCCGCCATGAGTCCCGGGATCTGTACCACAATGCGATGACTGCGCGGTTCGGGATAGATAATCGGCTCTTCCGTGCCCATCAAATCCACACGGTTGCGAATCACTTCCAACGCGCGTTTCTGGGCGTCGTCGATGTCCACATCCTCGGCCTCGAGCGCTTCGGTATCGACCTCCAGCAGGAAACTGATGCCGCCCTGCAGGTCCAGGCCCAACTTCACTTTTTCCTGAACCGGAGTTACCAGCACCAGCGACCAGGCCGTCAAGCCGATGAGCAAAATCCATTTCCACCATGCATGCTTATCCATAACTCACTCGGCCTCCATCTCGCCTTTGTTCAACACCTGGGTTACGGCACCTCGCGTAACATCCACTTTAACCTTGTCCGCAATTTTGATCGTAAACACGTTATCCTTGACGTTCGTCACCGTCCCGATGATCCCCCCGCCAAAAAGGACGCGATCCCCGGATTTCACTTGCGACAACAAGGCCTGCCGTTCCTTCTCCTTGCGCTGTTGCGGCCGGATCAGGATAAAATAGAAAATAACGATCATAATCGCCAGCCAACCGAATATGAACACGGGTGACTGTTGCGCTTCCTGGCCCTCGGCCGGGGCGGCCATGGCCCACAGGGGTATCCAATTCAAAATCATTCGCTTATTTCCTCCGTCTGTTCTTTTGCATTCAGATGATCCAGCCGAATAGCGCGATAACGTTCGGCCACCTTTTCACGATACGCGCCGAATGTGCCGTTCTCAATCGCCTCCCGGATTTCCCGCATGGACATCGCATAGCGATGCAGGTTATGCAGAGTCAACAGGCGCGCCCCCAGCATTTCGTTCACATTCAACAGATGCCGGACATACGCCCGGCTGAATCGGCGGCACGCAGCACACGCGCACCCTTCCTCCAGCGGCCGCTCGTCCAGCCGGTATGCCGAGGCTTTGACTGGGTATCGGCCCTCGGCGGTGAACGCCGTTCCGTTCCGGGCGTATCGCGTCGGCATGACGCAATCAAACATATCCACGCCGCGCGCCACGGCTTCCACCATCTGTGGCAACAACCCCACCCCCATCAGGTAACGGGGCCGGTCCACCGGCAATTCCCGTATTCCGTATTCCAAACCCCGGAACAACTCTTCCTCCGGCTCCCCCACGCTGACCCCGCCCACCGCGTATCCGTCGAAGCCCATTTCGATCAATTCCCGGGCGCAACGGGTCCGCAGATCCTCATACCCGCCGCCCTGGACGATTCCAAAGACCAACTGGCCTTCGGCACGAGGCTGACGAGCACATACGGCCGCCCATGCTAGAGTGCGCTCCACCGCTTGGCAAGCGTATTCATGGGAACACGGATACGGCGGACATTCATCGAAAACCATCGCAATATCCGACCCTAATCTACGCTGAATATCCATCGCTTCAACCGGCCCGATAAAACGGGCGCGGCCATCCACATGGGACCGGAATTCCACCCCGCGATCGGTCACCCGGCGCAGTTCGGACAGGCTGAAGACCTGAAACCCGCCGCTGTCGGTCAGGATAGCGCGGGGCCAACCCATGAAGCGATGCAGGCCGCCGCATTGCTCGACAACGTCCACGCCGGGGCGCTCGCTCAAATGATACGTATTGCCGAGCAGGATCGAGAATCCTTCCTGCTCCACCTCCTCGGGCGTCAGCCCTTTCACCGTCGCCTGCGTGCCCACGGGCATGAAGACCGGCGTGTCCACGACGCCGTGCGCCGTCGTCAGGCGTCCCCGGCGCGCGGCGCTGTCGGGATCGCGGTGCGTGATGTCGAATGTACCGGTCATGAACCAAGGATATGGCATGCCCGACGCAACGCGTCAATTCTTCCCGGCCATGGCGTTCGTAAATTGTGGACAATGGATCGCGATGTCAGCCGCTCCCCCTCACTGCGGACAAGCAACCCGCCGCTGAATCGTTGGGCAAATACGGATTACGGGGGAAGATAGAATCGTCCGCCGTAATCGTCGCCCGTCATCCTGATCCGATAGTGAACATTGATACGATATCGAGCCGCGCCCGGTCGCCGTGACGTCCCGCCCGGCGGGGGCGCCGGGGCTCCATTGTATAGAAACAACGCAGGTTATGGAGCCGCTGCCTGTCCGCCTCCGGCGGAACACCCTCGTCGCGCGAACATGGATAGGAATCCGCAGAAGAAACCGGTTCGGTTCAATTAAACGCCGGCGCAAACAGACTCACCCCATGCGCACGACAGGCAAGAATGCCTGTCCTACAACCCGCGGCAAGAAGCCAGGGCTGTGTCAAGAAACGGCTCAGCAGGAGCTTCGCCCTCCAGATCAATTAATAACCGTTGTTTTCTTTATGGAGGGCGAGGCTCCCGCCGAGCCGGGATCCTCCCATGGCCTTTCTTGACACAGCACGCGGCAAGAAGCACTCCAATTAGGTTTTTTTATTTGCAGAACCCATTCGTCTAAGGTTACTTCTAGGTCCATGGACAGAGAGACACTTCGGGAAGTCACCTGGCACCACCTCGATCCGGAAGAAGCGTTCAAGCGGCTCGAGACGGACAAGAAGGGCCTATCGGGCGATAAAGCCCGCCGCCGCCTGGAAGAATTGGGGCCGAACAAGCTGGCCGCGAAGAAGAGGCGGAACCCCATCCTGCGCTTTCTCGCGCTCTTTCACAATATCCTGATCTATATCCTCCTGGCGGCCGCCGTAGTCACGGCCCTGCTCGGTCACTGGCTTGATACCTGGGTCATCCTCGGCGTGGTGCTGATCAACACCATCATCGGATTCATCCAGGAAGGTAAAGCCGAACGGGCGCTCGAAGCCATTGCCAAGATGGTTTCGCTCGAATGCACGGTCCTGCGCGACGGCGAAGAACAAACCATCCCGGCCGAGGAACTGGTGCCGGGCGACATCGTCGTGCTCCAGGCGGGCGACAAGGTCCCGGCCGATCTGCGGCTCTTTGAATCGCGAGAGCTGGCCATCGATGAGGCGGTCCTGACCGGCGAGTCCACGCCGACCCGGAAAAGCCCGGAATCGTTGGAGGCCGACACGTTGCTGGCGGACCGGGATTGCATGGCCTATTCCAGCACGCTGGTCACCGCGGGTTCCGCACGCGGCATGGTAATCGCCACCGGCAACGACACGGAGATCGGACGCATCAGCGAATTGGTCGAACAAACCCAGGAAGTAACCACCCCGCTCATCCGGCAGATCGCCGCGTTCGGACGGTTGCTGGCGGCGGTGATCGTGGGCATCGCCGTATTCACCTTCGTCGTGGGCGTGGTGTTCTGGTCCGAGATTTATACATATGTCGAAATGTTTCTGGCCGCGGTGGCGCTGGCCGTCGCCGCCATTCCCGAAGGCCTGCCCGCTATCATGACCATCACCCTCGCCCTGGGCGTGCAACGCATGGCCGCCCGGCATGCGATCATCCGGCGCCTGCCCGCCGTGGACACGCTGGGCGCCGTCACCACCATCTGCTCGGATAAGACCGGAACCCTGACGCGGAACGAGATGATGGTGAAACTGCTCCGGACCGGACAGGATCGCTGCATGGTGGACGGACAGGGGTATGAACCCAAGGGCGATATCCGCATGACGGGCGAAAAGAAAGCATTCGACCCCGAACGGTATCCCAACATCGTCGAATGCGCACGGGCCGGCCTGCTCTGCAACGACGCGCGGATTGTCAGGGACGAAGACGACCAACTCTGGCACGTCGAAGGCGATCCCATGGAGGGCGCTCTTGTCGTCTTTGCCCGTAAAGCCGGAATGGACGACAAAGCCGAACGCCACGCCTGGGAACGCATCGATGAGATTCCTTTCGATTCCCGTCACAAGTACATGGCCACGCTGCACCAATCTCCGGACGGCGAAAAAGTGGCCTATGTCAAGGGCGCTCCGGAGGTCCTGCTCGACATGTGCGAACGGGAACTGCACCGCGACGAGGAACGCGACCTGCACCGTGAAGACTGGGACGGTCACTACGAGGCCCTGGCCTCGGCAGGCACCCGAGTCCTGCTGCTGGCGAAGGTCCCAATGGATCCCGGCACCGAAAAAATCACCGGCGACGACCTGAAAGGCAAGGCGATCCTGCTCGGCGTCATCGGCATCTACGATCCGCCGCGCGAAGAAGCGATCGAGGCGGTGAAGGAATGCAAATCCGCCGGCATCCGGGTCAAAATGCTGACCGGCGACCACGCGCTCACGGCTACCGCCATCGGAAAGCAAATGGGTATCGGCGACGGCGAAACGGTGATGACCGGAAAGGACATTGAAACGTTCAGCGACGAGGACCTTATCGAGGCCGTGGCCAAGACCGATGTGTTCGCCCGCGTCAGCCCCGAACACAAGTTGCGTCTCGTCAACGCACTCCAGGCCCAGGGCGAGGTCGTGGCCATGACCGGGGACGGCGTCAACGACGCCCCCGCGCTCAAGAGCGCCGATATCGGCATCGCCATGGGCATCAAGGGTACGGAAGTCTCGAAGGAAGCGTCCAAGATGGTGCTGACCGACGACAACTTCGCCTCAATCGTACACGCCATCGAGGAAGGGCGAACGGTGTACACCAACCTGCGCAAGGCCATTCTCTTCCTGCTTCCGACCAACGGCGGACAGGCCATGACCATCATCGCCGCCATCATGGCGGGCATGATGCTGCCCATCACCCCCGTGCAGATCCTGTGGGTCAACATGATCACCGCGGTCACCCTGGCCGTAGCCTTGGCGTTCGAGCCGCCGGAACCGGGCATCATGAAACTGCCGCCACGCGATCCCGATCAACCCCTGCTGACCCGGTTCTTCATGTGGCGCATTCTGTTTGTCAGCGTCACACGCACCATCGGAACGTTCGCATTGTTCTGGTTGGTGATGCGACAGATAACTCCGGACATGGATGAGCACAGAATTGAGGAAATAACTAATTACGCCCGGACGGTGGCGGTGAATACCATTGTGATCTTTGAGGTGTTCTACCTGTTCAACGTGCGATCCATCAAGGGTTCCGGTCTCAATCTCCGGACGTGGATCGGGAACAAATTCGCCGTCATCGCCGTGATCGTGGTGGTGGTGGGTCAATTGCTCTTCACCTATGTACCCTGGCTGCAAACACTGTTCGAGACCGCCGGAATCAGCCTGTACCATTGGGGCATACTGACGCTGGTGACGATGTCCTCCTACTTCATCGTCGAAGGCGAGAAATGGTTGATCCGCCTGCACGACGCGAGGAAACCCAAGGAAGAGCGTTTGGCGTGAGGCAACACGGACAACGCAGGTTGAGAATCTTCTGGAGGGCGGAGCTACGCGACGCCGATCGCGCGTGCGGGCTCGTATAACTCGTCTTCGGGAGGGTCCGCGGCCTCGCGCCGTTTACAGATCTTCCAAACGACCGGCATCGCGCACGACCCGCAATTTTTCCTTCACTTCGTGGCCGGCGATGTTGTCAAACAGATCCTTGATCCCTTCGGTCGGCGCCTTTTCCGACAGGGTCTGATATAAATCAATCAATACATCATGGAATCGCAGGGCCAGCTTGAGCACCTCGTCCACGTTGACCTGCTGCAATGTATCCGTGAGGCTGTCCAGATCCTGCGGCAGGTCCACGTCCGGGTCATACCCGAGGTCCAACAGATCATGCACCTCGTCCTCTTCATAATGTTTCATCGCCTCGCTCAACGCCCGCTCATGCGCGGCGAGATAATATAACAGGATACCGACGCGATCCCGCTCGTGGCCCTTGGCCAGGTTATCGTAATGCTTCGCAAGGGCGTCGTGAAAATTGCGGGTCCAATCCAGCACATCTTTGATTCTTCGAAAGCGCATGATGAAGTCTCCGTGTTTTCCACATAATAAAAGGGTGCGCAGCGTGGGTCAATCCGGCATTCCGTATTGAATCACGAGGCGCGCCGGCAGGGAGTCAATGCGAACTTCGGACCGGT
>SLKG01000008.1 GCA_007134735.1 Kiritimatiellia bacterium | reverse complement strand
GTAATCGTCGACCGGAGGATGGGTCAAAGAGCGAATCGCGCCACTCGACACGCGCCACGCTCCTTTGCTGGTGCGGCCTGTTTCTTCTGCTCTGTTTCCCTTTGCTCTCCGCGCTGTTGCAGTACAGGATCCTGGATATCGCGACCGAGCCGGATTGGGTAAATATCCCCGTGCATTATTATGGCCGGTTGTTTGACCGGGAACAGGAAGCGGGTTGGCGTCAATATGTGGCGGAAGGGTACCTGGCGGGTGAAGCGCGGCGGTTGAGGATGACCGTGAAGACGGAGCGGGATCATATTCATGAGCGGGTATGGGTGTTTGAGAAAGTGGAGGGTCCGGGCTTTCAGACTGAACCGCACAGGCAGGATGCCTGTGCCACACGGGTGCGGTTGCCGGTGTTTTATCATGCGGGTTGGCGGGTGGAGATTAATGGCGAAACCGCGCCCGTGTATGAGGATGAGAACAGCGCGTTATTGGCCGTCGCCCTGCCGCCGGGCCGATCGGAAGTGAGGATGTATTGGGGGGTAACACCGGAAGAGCGGGCGGGGTATTGGATCAGCGTCGTGTCGTTGTTTTTGTTTCTGGCCTCTTTAATCGTCGACCGTAGTCGTCGCCGTAGTCGTGTACCGAAAGACAACGGGCACGTTGCCGTATCGAACCATGATCCCTCCATTCGGATTGCGAGAACGGGCGACGAGAACGGATAACGATTAACCTGCGGGGTCCTGGCCTCTTCAATCGTAGACCGTAGTCGTCGCTGTAGTCGTGTGCCGAAGGGCAACAGGCACGTTGCAGAATCGAACCATGATCCCTCTTCTCGGATTACGAGAACGGGCGACGAGAACGGATAACGATTAACCTGCGGGATCCGGGTCTCTTTAATCGTCTTCCGTAGTCGTCGCCGTAGTCGTGTACCGAAAGACAACGGGCACATTGCCGTATCGAATCTTGATCCCTCTATTCGGATTACGAGAACGGCGACGACTACGGTCAACGATTCAAGAGACCAAGACACGCCGTGGACAGCGGCTTCTATCTTGGTTCCGCGAGAAAGATATAGGATTCATCCACGTTATCGGCCTGCCAGACAATGCGGCCGCCGGCGGTACGGGGATGGCGATCTTCGTAATCATTATCGGTCAGCCGGATGGGATCGGGGCCTCCGTCCCAGACAAAGATTTCGGCGTCATAATTATCCACGTATCCCATCCACGTGATAACCCCGTCCCGGATATCGGGATTGATGTTGTCGTACAGCGTATCGGTGAGCTGAATGGTCCGGATTCCATCATAGTGGTAAATCTGATAATAGGTTCCGTCAAATCCCTGCCAGACGACCTGGCCGTTCCAGATACGGGGATTGATATCGTCTTCCATATTATCGCTGATCCGTTCGATTTCCCCGTTCCGCCAAATGAAGATGTCGGCGTGTATGGACGGATACCCTTCAAAGGCGATCAGGCCGTCCCAGATCACGGGAGATACGCAATCGTAATCATTGTCCGTGACCTGGATGACTTCACGGGAGTCGTGGTCGTAAAGGAATATTTCGTAATCGTTTCCGTCCCAGCCATACCAGACCACCTGGTCGCCGTGTATGCGGGGCCCCATGTCATAATAATAGTTGGTCGTGAGTTGTCTCTTTTCTCCATCGGCCCAGAGCATGATTTCCCACCCGAACGGCCAACCGCGCGCCTTTTGATAGGCGACCTTGTTGTTGCCTATGGCGGGCGCGAGATCGTTTCGGTGATCGTCGGTAATGCGGGTTATGTCCTCTCCATTCCAGTACATGATTTCCATGTTGCCGCTGGGCTGACGGCGGGGACGCGCCACTTCATCCCCGGGGGGACGCCAGTATTCCTCACCGACACGTACAAAGGTCTGCTCGTCGCGGGCCGCAAGCCGGAACCGGGCATCGCGTTCGCGGATTTCCTCATCGAGCGGTGGATCCCGCAGCACCCAACTGACCTCCTCGCTTTCTCTTGGGAGCGTGGACATCCAGGCCACCTGGTTTCCGTGGACGCGGGGAGCGGTGTTTCCGGCATGCTCTCCGCCGATCCCTTCGGGAAGAACGCGTCTTTCACCGTCCCGGTAGATATGAATGTGCGTGGCCGGGGACAGCGCGGGGTTCATTGAGAACGCATACCAGGCTACCAGTCCGGTCTCGCTGATGACCGGTTCCCGGTTGAACAGGGTCGAATCGGCGATTTGGCGAACATCGTATTCGGCGGTCGCGGCCGATGCCGGGATCAGCAGGGCGAGCAAGGGGCTCCATGGAAAGCCTGATGCCGAAAAGCGGGTTGATGACGTGCTCAGATTCATGCTTCAGGCAACCGTTGCGGAATCCGTGTGGTTTCCGGGAGATCGTCGAGCGTCTCTTCTTCGTCTTCCTTCGGCGCCGGTATGGGCCAGTCCGGTCCCCAGCGGTGTTCTTCGCTCCAGTAGTGCAGGGGTTTGGGGGAGGCCAGGGCGGCATCCACGAGGCGCGGATCCATTCGCTGATCCATCGAGAGCCTCATTTGCGTCAGATCTCTTCCCATGCGCTCCAGTGATTTAAGCATGGCGTTGACCATCACCCGTTGATATTCCGTGTCTATGCGGACAATATTCTCATCCCGGATCAGGGTGGCGTCCTGGGAGGTCTGCACCATTTCATAGGCCCACCAGGGATTGATGACGGGTCCCCATTCCGTTTGCCGTTCGACGCCTTTGAATTTCGTTTTCAGTGTTATTTCCGAAAGGCGTTTGAGGTCGGATAAAATGGACAGGGTATAGGTGGCGGAGCGGGGCGTGGGGGTCAGGATGATGGTTTCCGTGGATCCGCCCTCGTGCGATGCGCGCCCCCGCACTACGACGGCCTGGATATGGTGGCGGAGGCGGGGCGGAACCAGCCGCCGGGGATCGGGGAACACAGCCGTGTAGTATATGGGGATATCCATCTTATCCACCAGCGGTAAGATGTTGCCGGTCAGCACTCCGCTTATGATATCCTCCTGTTTCTGCATCACTTCCTCGTCGGCAAATACGACCAGGTCCCGTCCAAGCAGGCTGAGCACGCTGTTGCCCAATTCCCAGAGGCTATCATCCAGGTGATGACGGAAATAGCCGTCCCGGTGGAAACCCGGGCGGCGTTCGACCAATGGGAAATCCCCGAGAATATGAGCCGCCACATCCACCACGCGGTCGTCGGGGGTACGGCGGTGGGTGACGATCATGGCGGCGACTTCGCCGAGATCCAGGGCCGGCGCGTCAATAATGCCGCGCCGTACAACCCGTCGCAGTTGTTCCAGCAGTTGAGGGTCCTCGCCGAACATGGCCTCGAGGTACTCGACGGCAAAAGCCTGATCCGCCGGAACCGTTCCGATGGTGCCGCCGTTTTCCACCAGGTACCGGATCTGAGATTGCATATCCCATCCGATGTGGGCGAGTCGATAGGCTCGAACACCCAACAGGGCGGCGCCCGCCCCGATGAATATCGCACCGACCATCAGTGCATGCATTATAATCCGTTTTCTCACGCTCTCCTTCTCCCGGACCGAAAACAGTTGCGATATTCCTACTAACACACCATACCCAACGGGGTATGATTGATCAAGGTATATCTCCTCTTTGCGGGGTCGTGAGACCGGTTAATACCGCGGCGTATGCCGGGCTGTCCGAGCCGCCGCCGATCGAGATTTTACTTGTTCGCATAAACAATTTATGCAAGGAATGGAGAGAGATTTCCGTATAGAATCCAACATGCGAAAGGAGCGGGTGTGAAAACAGTGATACTGGCAGGATTGATGGGCGCCGTTATTCTTGTTGCGGGATGTCAAACTCCGACCCGCCATATCAGCGACATACGGCTCGGTATGACGCATGACGAGGTGCTGGATGCCATGGGCCGCCCCTATGCGGTTCGCGCGGCCAAACTATTCGCGGATGGAAACTGGCTGGAAGTCTGGGAGTACATTCCCGGCGTTTTTTCCGTTGCCCTGTTTGCCGACCGCTACGACAAGAGTTATTGGATTATCTTCGAGGGCGGCAAGGTGGTTCAGTGGGGTGAACCCGGTGACTGGCAGCGTGAGGACGATCAAGTGGAGGAATATGTGCCGGATCGCCGCCGCCGATGATGGGCCTGTTCCGTGTTGGTTCCTGGTTCCCGCCATGAATGGTTTGTATGCCGCCCTGATGTCCGGTCGCCGTCTTTTGTCGGGATGTAGGAGATTTTAACTATTGGAACGCATCCTACAAAAAGATACAGCCCAGGGGAAAGGCGCTCCTCGCCGTTGCCGGTCATGGGGGGGGGCGGTCCTGTTATTCCTATACACGATATCTTCGAGCCATGCGCAATTCATGCGCCTGGGCCCCTTTGACGTGGACGCGTCCACCTCGATGAACCTGGTCTACACGACCAATGTGGACGGGGTGCGCAAATCCGATTCGGAGTTGGAGCGGGAGGATTACTATCTGGTCTGGACGCTCCGCATGATCATGTCGGGTCCGACAACACCCGCCTCGGATTTGCGGGTAAGTACCGCGACGTCCATTGAAAAGCACTTCGTGCGTGATGATCTTGATACCGCCCGCGATCCCTTCGGGGACGTACTGCTGACGCACAATACGGAATGGGGCCGCCTGCAGTTGCCGACGACATTGCAGTTCCGGCGCCAGAATATGCAGGACGACGACGGCACGACGCGGATTTACTTTCCGGGCCAACGGAGAGAGCGGATTGTCCAGGATCTGCGCCGATTTGCCCAGGGGGCGAACTGGCAGTATGAGGGCGTCGCCCTGAACGCTTCGTATGATTACCGGGAACTGCGATACCAGGACGAGGAATTCCAGGTGGGCGATGAAGACCGCCAGGCCATGTCCTTCGGGGCGGCCTATCGATTCCTGCAATGGCGCAACCGGGACGCCGTGCGCTTGTTTTATCGGTACGAGCGCGACAGACAGGATTTGATCAACCAGCCGGACGCACCGGGTTCGGGCGAGTGGGAATCGGAGCAGGCCTATGGACTCGGGTTGAACATCCTGGTCATCGACCGCCCGACGTTGACGTACGATCTTTCACGGGTGAAAAGGAGCGGCCAGGATTGGCGGACGGTGCACACGTTTTCCCTGTCGGATTCATGGGAATTATCCCCCGTCATGCAGTTGGATGCGAGTGCCCGGTATGTGATTGACGAACAGCCCGATGATGATGACATCACCTTCATCTATTCCGCCGGCCTGGCGCATGAGATCGGCCCCACACTCCGGCATGCCGTGCGCGCCACACGCGAGCCGGTGGATACGTTCGGATCCACGGCGGACACGGACAGAACGAGGGCGAATTACAGCATCACCAAGACAGATTTGTTTTTCGCCAATGTGACCTTTAACGGCGGTGTGACCTGGACGCGCAACAAACCCCAGGGTCCGGAAGCGGGGCCGACGGAAGAGATCACCTCTTATGTGGCGGCCTTATCGCATGCCACGGCGGTATCCCGGCGGCTGGATCGGAATTTGACCTACCGGTACAGGTGGTCGAAATCAAACCTGGATGACGAGCCCATATATGAGCACCGGGTAACTTTGGGCTTTACTTTCACATTCTAATTTTCTGTGCTATATATAGGTATTCATGAAGAGGCTCTATCCCATATGGCCGGTGTTTATTGTGCTGGTGTTCGGGTTGGATGGCGGGCTGTTTGCCGAATCGCCGGAGATTCGCCGCATCATGCCCGGCGACCGCCTGCGTGTCACGGTCCAGGAACAGCCCGATCTGAACCGGATATATGCGGTGGCGGGAGACGGAACCATTGATTTCGACCTGCTGGGCCGTATTCATATCGCGGAACGGACTTCCCTGGAGGCCGCCGAGCGTATTGAATCGCTTCTGGAAGAGGGCTATTTCCGGAAGGCGACGGTGACGGTGGATGTGGCCGATTTCGTTGAGGGCGCCATCCTGGTGACGGGCGCGGTGGGCCGGCCGGGCACCATCTCGTTTCGCGGCGATCAGATTTTGACCCTGGTGGAGGCAATCACCCAGCAGGGCGGGTTGCAACGGGAAGCGGCCGGCAACGAGGTCAAGATTCTGCGCTGGAAACCCGGCGGTTCCATGGAACGCGAAGTGATTACCGTGGATGTCCAGAAGATGTTCGAGGATCTTGATTTTTCCAATGATCAATATCTTCGTCCCCGGGATATGATCATTGTGCCGAGGCTTGGGGAAGGAGCCCGGGAAGGCGTTCGTGAATTCCTGGCGTTGGGGGAATTCAACAGTCCGGGGTTTCATCCGCATAGCGAGGGGATGGACATGATTCGGGCGGTGACCCGCGCGGGCGGGATTTCCCGGCAGGGGCAGATGGCGGCGGCCCGGATTCTTCGCCCCGACGATCGGGGGAACTACGAGGCGATCCCCGTGGATATTTCGATGTTATTCAGCGCGGCGGACATGAGCATGAACCTGCCCGTTCGACCGGGCGATATTCTATTTGTTCCGTCGAGTGAGCATGCGGCGCGCGGGCAGGTATATTTTCTGGGCGAGGTCGGGCGGCAGGGAGCGGTGCCGTTGCCGCCGGAAAGAAACGCCACCCTGGCGCGCATGATCCTGGCCAACGGGGGTTTTTCGAGATACGCCAATGAAAACCGTGTCCGCGTTCTGCGGGAAGCCCCGGACGGCACAAAGCAGACACTTACGGTCAATGTGGGGAGGATCCTCAAGACGGGAGCGTTTGAAGAGGATGTTCCCCTGCGGGATGGAGACGTCGTCATTGTCCCGGAAGCCATATTTACCTTTTAAATGTCAACCGCATCGGATTGTGAGAAGTCATCATGCTGGATCAGTTCAAAAACATGCATAAAATGATGGATCCCCCGGGCAGTCCTGAATCCAGGGGTACGGCCCGGGCTCCGGCGGTCCCGCCGAGGGTTCAGAAGAGCGGCTTCAATATCGTAGATCTCAAGCAATATTTTCATATTGTGGTCAAGCGCATCTGGCTGGTGGCCTTATGTTTTGTAACCGCCCTGGCCGTTATGGTCGTCATGCTGGTTCGTGAAGTGCCCGTATACCGGGCGAGCTCTCAGGTGTTGCTGACGCGCGGACTCGATCTGCCGGTACGCGAACGGGAAGTGGCCTATGAACGCGGAGCCGATTTTCTACAGACCCAGTTGCGCATTCTCAACAGCCGGGAATTTCTGCGTCGTGCGCGGGAACGCACGGGAAGACCGTCGCGGGAAATCAACGAAGTATTGATCGGGGTCAATTCCCATGTGGTATGGAGAACTTCGATCATTCAAATCAACGTAACCAGCCTGGATCCCCACTTTGCGGCGGAATTCGCGAATGCGGTGGCCGAGGAATACCTGGATTTCAAGGCCGAGGAGCGAATGGATATTTCGCAAGCGACGGTCATCAACCTGACCCATCAGGCCAACCGGATACGGGATGAGTTGACGCGCGCGGAGAATCGCCTGATGACCTTTGAGCGGGAGAACCGGATCATTGCGATTCGGGAGCGCGGCAATATTGCGGCCCACAACCTGGCCAACTTGTCTTCACAGGCCGCCCGTTTGCGGACTCAACGCCTTTTGCTTGAAGCGCAACAACCGCTTTTGACGGAAGCCTCGGACGAAGTGATTCTTGCTGCTTTATCCTCTCCGTACCCGATGATTGCCAATCCGGGAATGACAAGGCCCGCGATGGCCGGTTTGAGTGGAGAGTCGGCCGAGGGCCGTCCGGCCGGGGAGGAAGAATACGGCATGGGACAAACCGGACCGGAAACGCTCATTGATATGGGCATCATTGAACGGCCCGATTGGGTCAGTTTACGGCGGCAGAAATCGCGGCTGGAAGCCGACCTGGAGGATTTGAGAACCCGGTTCAGGGAAGCCCATCCCTCCATACAGGATACCCTGCGGAAAATCCGTGAAATCGATCGCAACCTGGATGTGGAATTGCAGTTTGCCCTGCGACAGTATTATTCGGATCTCGAGGCGCTCGATATCCGCTACAAGGCCGCCCGGCGGGCGGAACTGGCCTGGGAGGAGGAGGCCATCGAGGTCGCCCGGCGCGCCCACGAGTATCAGTCCCTTCAACGATCGGTCGACCGGTTGCGCACCATGTATGATCTCATTTACCGACGACTCAAGGATATTGATATCGCCATCGGCGTGGAGCCGGAGACGGTCCAGATTCTTCAACGGGCCACCGCGCCCTCCTCTCCGTCCGCGCCCCGGAAAGTGACCAGCGTCTTTATGGCGGCTCTGATCGGGTTGGGCATCGGGCTGGGGCTGGTGTTCGGGCTGGAGTATATTGATGATTCCGTGCGGTATCCGGAGGAAGTCACGGAAGGAATCGGCATACCGTTTTTCGGGCTTATCCCGTCCGCGAACTGGAATCCGGAAGACCTTCGTTCGCACCTGCTGTCCAATCTTGAACCGAAGAGCGGATTGGCCGAGGCGTATAGAAATGTGCGTTCCGCCTTTCTTTTCTCCGGTGGAGCGGACGAAGGCAGATCCGTGGTGATTACGTCCGCGGTTCCGAAGGAAGGCAAGACCACCACGTGTTTGAACCTGGGGGTCAGCCTGGCCCAGGCCGGATCCCGGATCCTGGTCGTGGATGCCGATCTGCGCCGGGGTGAATTGCACAAATTCTTCGGCGTGGAAGCGGGCCGGGGATTTTCGGATATTCTGGCCGGCCAGGCCAAACCCGAATCCGTGATTCAGCGCACCGGGATTCCGAACCTTGACATGGTGGCGACGGGACCGTTCCCTCCCAATCCCGCGGAATTGATGCTTAAGCCGGAACTGCATTCCTTTATTGATTACGCCCGCAAAACATACGATCGCATCCTGTTTGATTGCCCGCCCGTCATGGTGGTTTCCGAGGCTACCATCCTGGCCTCGCAGGTGGACGGCGTCATCATGGTGATATGGGCGGGTCAGACGTCCAAGAAACTGGCGCAGTTGTCCGCCCAGGTGCTTCATGAAAGAGGCGCCCGGATCTATGGTTGTGTGCTGAACAATCTCGAATTCGGCCGGGTCGGATATTATTATTATTCGACCTATTACGGGTACTACGATTACGATTATCGATACGAGAAACAATCGGCAAATACGTAGGTTGGCTTGTACCCGCAATCCGAATCTTTCCGCTGTGTGTTGTGCCGGTAATGGGGACAGGCAGGTAAAATCATGTTTTACGAACGGGGAATACCGATATCCGCCCGCAGCCTGGTACTTTTTCTGGGCGATATGGTGTGCCTGGTCGCGTCGGTCGTGCTGGCCGCCCTTCTGAGGTTGGGAATCACGGACGGCTGGTGGTATATCCAGAATAATCTCGGGCCGCTGGTAGTCTCCTGCCTGGTCTTCCTGATGGTGTTCTATGTTTCGGGAATGTACGAACGCCGTTCCCTGACACACAAGGAGCATTATCTCCTGATGTCTTCCGTCTCGGTGGTGATCAGCCTGATGATCATCATTCTCATCTTTTATGCCCGGTTTGAACTGTTGATCGGACGGGGAGTACTCTTTCTGGGCGGAGGATTGATTCTCTTGAGTACGGGCTCCATACGGTATCTATACCGCGTGGTGGCCGGCTACGGATTGTTCTCGAAAAACACCTTGATCGTGGGGGAGGGCCAGGACGCGCTCAATGTCATCCGGTTATTACGCCGAACGGAGGATTCCGGGTACCGGGTCTATGGCGTCGTAACGGGAGTGAAATCGAAAATGGGCGATTTTCTGGAGGGGGTGCCGATACTGGGCAATATCAGCAAGCTCCGCGAATTCGTGGAGCATTACCGGATCGAAAGCGTCATTGTGGCCACCTCTTCCGCGCGGGAACCCAGCCTGCTGCGCGTATTGCGCCCGCTTCGTTATGCGGGGGTGCAGTTGCAGGATTACGCGTCCTGTTATGAACAGCTGGCACAGGAAATACCCATTGATCATATTGATGACGAGTGGCTGATGCACGCGGCCCTGAACAGTTCGCGGATTCATATCCGGAAGATCAAGCGGATCATGGACGTGGCGGTATCCGTAATCGGGCTTATCGTCACGGCCCCTGCCTGCCTGGTGGCGGCGATGCTGATCAAGCTCGATTCTCCCGGAGCGATATTGTATCGCCAGCGGCGGGCCGGGTTGGATGGCCGGGTGTATACGCTGATTAAGTTTCGAACCATGAAAACGAATGCCGAAGCGGGTTGCGGCGCCGTATGGGCGGATCCTCAGGATCGGCGTATTACACGGGTGGGCCGGGTGTTACGAAAGGTCCGCATTGATGAGATTCCCCAGTTGGTCAATGTGCTGCGGGGCGAGATGAGCCTGGTCGGACCGCGCCCCGAACGGCCGGAGTTTATTACCGCGTTGTCCGAGGCGATCCCCTTTTACCGGGAAAGGCTGCTGGTACCCCCGGGGATTACCGGATGGGCGCAGATCCGCTATCCCTACGCGGCCAGCATCGAGGCCGCCCGCCGTAAACTTCAATTCGATTTATATTACATCAAGCATATGAGCTTGTTTCTGGATACGGTTATTCTTCTGAAAACCTTCAAAACCATCATGATCGGTCTTCGTCATAGCGAGGCGGATGAACTGGATGCGGGGGAGCCCGTGCCCGCCGGGGACCTGTTCACGGTCTTGCCGGGCGGTGCCGGACGTACCGGGACGGATGCCGATGCGGCGAAAAGCATGCGCGCCGGTTCATGATCCATTCCGGTCTGGCGAAGCTTCCGGTAGTTCATCCTCCTTATCCAGGTTCCTCTCCATAATCGCGCGACGAGAATGGATAACGAGTATGCGTGCGGGATCCGGGGCTCTCTAATCGTCTTCCGTAGTCGTCGCCGTGGTCGTGTGCCGAAGGACAACAGGCACGTTGCAGAATCGAACCATGATCCCTCTATTCGGACTACGAGAACGGGCGACGAGAACGGATAACGAGGATGCGTGCGGGATCCGAGGCTCTTTAATCGTCTTCCGTAGTCGTCGCCGTAGTCGTGTACCGAAGGACAACAGGCACATTGCCGTATCGAATCTTGATCCCTCTATTCGGATTACGAGAACGCGCGACGAGAACGGATAACGAGGATGCGTGCGGGATCCGAGGCTCTTTAATCGTCTTCCGTAGTCGTCGCCGTAGTCGTGTACCGAAAGACAACGGGCACGTTGCAGAATCGAATCTTAATCCCTCTATTCGGATTACGAGAACGCGCGATGAGAACGGATAACGAGTATGCGTGCGGGATCCGGGGCTCTTTAATCGTCTTCCGTAGTCGTCGCCGTAGTCGTGTGCCGAAAGACAACGGGCACGTTGCTGTATCGAACCATGATCCCTCTTCTCGGATTACGAGAACGGGCGACGAGAACGGATAACGAGTATGCGTGCGGGATCCTGGCCTCTTTAATCGTCTTCCGTAGTCGTCGCCGTAGTCGTGTACCGAAGGATAACGGGCACGTTGCAGAGTCGAGCATGATCCCTCTATTCGGATTACGAGAGCGGGCGACGAGAACGGATTACGAGTATGGCTGTGGGATCCAGGCCTCTTCAATCGTAGACCGTAGTCGTCGCCGTAGTCGTGTACCGAAGGATAACGGGTACGTTGCCGTAGTTGTGTGCGTCAAGTTCTGCAAAAAGGTTTCTGGGATTCCCGTTTGGTTAATCATGTTGCTTTGTTTGTTTGGGGCGGACAGGCGGCGGCTCCATATTCCGCGTTGTTTCCTCACCATGGAGGCCCGGCGCCCCCGCCGGGCGGGACACCTCACGAGCAATAGACCACTCACATGCGAACAAAATGGATAGCCACTATTTAATGGCCGGCGTAATAAGAGACCTTGTTTTCGTATGCGGCCTGCGTATTAATGGTGTCATGACCATATCTCGGGAAACCGAAAGCGAGCCCGTATCCATTGCGCTGCCTTCTGCCGGACACGAATGGGTCGTGGCCCATGTACGTCCGCGTTGTGAAAAGAAGCTGGCGCTGGCTTGCGAACAGGCCGCCGTGCCGTGTTATCTGCCGTTGAAGAAAAAGACGCATCGCTATGGAAAGCGCCGCCGGGATTTTCATTCACCCCTGTTTCCCGGATATGTGTTTTGCCTCGTGGACTCCAGGCAGGTGTCCGTCTTGAAACAGAATCGGTATGTGGCCAACCTGTTGAAGGTGCTTGATCAGGAGACCCTGGTACAGCAACTCCGACGGATTCGGCATGCGCTGTCCGTGGACGATGCCCTGGAGGTCATGCCGTACCTGGAAAAAGGCAAGCCGGTGCGCGTGACCGCCGGCCCATTCAAGGGCTTGGAAGGACACGTACATCATATCAAGGGACGAACCCGCGTCGTCATCAACGTCGATATGATCCAGAAATCCGTGTATATCGAAGTAGATCACGGGATGTTGGAGGTGGGGTGAATGGTCGTTGAAAATGGGTTATGCATAACCCATTTTCAACGACCCTGTGCATGGTGCATGGTGCTTGGTGCTTCGCCTATCCGGGCATGCATCGAGCATTATGGGCGATTGATAAACCGTCGTATTAGACAAAATTCTTGTGATGGTGTCGCGGCCGGAACGCATTGTCTATACTGTCATATCTTGAAAAAACATATATAGCGCGAGGGGGACGCTTTATGGCTATCAAGCGATTTGAGGATATTGAAGCTTGGCAGATGGCTCGCGAGTTATGCCATGCTATTCACAAGGTCATATCCGGGGGAGAATTGTCCAGGTCGTATGCCTTGCGTGATCAAATGGATCGTTCATCAGGGTCCGCCATGGACAATATAGCCGAGGGTTTTGACGGGGGATCGGATCAGGAATTCATCCGTTTCCTGGGTTATGCTCAGCGCTCCTGCTCTGAAGTGAAGAGCCAATTGTATCGTGCCATGGATCGTGACTTCATTACGCGCAAAGAATTCGATGCCCTCTACGAAATGGCCGGTAAGACTCATTCGATGACGGGTGGATTTATCCGATACCTGAAAAACAAGCGAACCAACCACCAAGCACAAACCACTAAGCACAAACCACGAAGCACCAAGCACCAAGCACTAAGCACTAAGCACCAAGCACTAAGCACTCGCCCAAACGCCCTATGATCTGCAAAAAGATAATTTTACGTTATCTCCCGCGTTGCATCCAACGACGTTTGCGTTGGTGGCATGCGCCGCGTGTGGTGGCCCGGTTTTCAGATGCGGATTGGCCCTGTGCGCCGGTGGTTCGTGCCCTGGTCCTGCCCGGGTCGACCGTGGTGGATGTCGGCGCCAATATGGGCTATCTCGCCGCCCGCCTGTCGGACTATGTAGGGGAGGAGGGGCGTGTGTATGCCGTGGAACCGGTTCCGGAAACGTATGCCCTGCTGGAACAGGTTGTGCGGCGCTTGAACTTGCATGCCGTGAAGCCGTTACATGCGTGTGCCTCCGACCGCCCCGGCGATCGGATTATGAAAATACCGGCATATAACAAAGGCCCCGATAATTATTATGAATCCCACGTGGTTGAATCCGGGGATTCCGGAGAGCCCGGGCGGAGTGTACCGGTGCGCGCTGCGCGATTGGACGATCTTTTGGGCAAACAGGTAACGGACGTGTCGTTCATCAAGATCGATGTAGAGGGACATGAACTTGAAGTGGTGCGGGGCGCCGTGAGGGTGATCGAGCAATCTAGGCCCGCCCTGTTGATCGAGGTATCCGGTTCTCCGGATGAGGGGAACTCGAAATCCGCGGAGCTGTTTTCCCTGCTGTCTGAATACCAATATGCCCCCTACATATGGAACGGAACGGACTTGGCGCCGAGAAAGCCCGGAATGACCAGTGTGGATTACTTCTTTCTGCAGCCCGGGCATGTGGAGAGATGGAGGGACAAGAATTAGAATGGCCTTATCTTTGTCCTAATCCTTGTCGTAATCTTTTTCGAAGGACAAGGATTGGGATAACGATTAAGACAAGGATGACTTTCATTCGCGTCTATTCGTGTCCATTTGCGGTTCTCTTTGGGATGCTATTCGGAGGAAGAGGGAACTACGAAAGTCGCGAAATGCGCGAAAGGAAAGAGAAGAGGGGCAGAGGAAGCACAGGGTTCTCCCCTCCTTTTCAGGACCGCGAGGCCCGGTCTTCGCCTGCGGCTTCGCCCAGGCCCGCGCGGTCCCTCCCGCCGGATAAGCTAGTTTCTTAAATAATGGAGGGACGCGCTTCCGCGCGTCCTGGTCACGCGGAAGCGTGACCCTCCATCTTCGGGAGGGTCGGCGGCCTCGCCGACCGCAACCCACCCACACGGCACGATGGGGCATCGACCCGAAAGTAGATGTTCCTTACTTTTACGGCAAGCCCGTGGTCTTCACTACATCGCCTAGTTGGAAAGAAAACCCCACAACTCCGAACAAAGAAGAAAATGAATGGAGAAAGAAAAGAGCAATTAAAGAACTACAGTTGAATTCGGGCTAGCAACTCGAAAGCAAATATTGGAGAATTTCTTCTTGACGGGAAAGGGTATTCTGGGGAATATTTAGAATATTCTAAACGATCGTAATAATCTCATGGCAGATGATCCGATCCATATTGCGCAGAGGGAAATCATTGAGGCCGGTGGGCGCACGGTCCAGTCCTTTGGGTTAAACCGCCTTTTCGGCCAGATTTACGCTCTTCTGTATATGAATCCCGAACCCTTGAGTCTTGACTCCATTTCCGCTCAATTGGGTGTCAGCAAGGCCAGCATCAGTATTGCCTGTCGCCAATTGGAATCCTGGGGGGCGCTTCGGCGTGTGTGGCAGAAGGGGGATCGCCGGGATTATTATGTTGCCGAAAATGATTTCAGAGCCGTCATCAACAACGGGCTGATTTCGTCCCTGAACAAGAAGCTCGATTCCGCGCGTGTGCAGTTGGAGAGAAGCTTGGAGCTTCTGGAGCGGGGAAGGGGCCGGGGCGACGATGAACGGGTCCTTTTTCTGAAGCAAAGGCTGAAAGAGGCTGAAAAGTTTAGATCCCGAATCAACAGGCTTCTTAATAACCCGGTGGTACGAAGGATGTTCTGATGATTCCGATGGGGATCTGTCCCCGGATACATATGTATCCGGGGGTGGCGACCGTCCAGAGAGGGGTTTGTAATACCTGAGGCGTATTGGTTTGGGCGCCCGAGACATGGCTATGAATGCGGTAGATTTCCGGTTCCGGGAATTGACGGGGACGAAGTCCGCCCCGCATTTTCAATTGGCGATTTTTGATTTTCGATTTATCCTTTAATATACAGTGAGCATGAACTGTAGGACGAAGCACCAAGCACGAAGCACAAGGAACCGAGCCTCATGACCTCTCTGGCCACAAACCATCTCCCGGAGATCCCGGGCGGCCTGGATTATACCCAACCGCCTGAGCTGGAGAGGGGCAGTCCGCTGTCCCGTTGGGCCTTCACGTTTGTGTTGTTCTATATATGCGTCATGCTGACCCAGCCGCAGAATCGATTTCTTTTTTTCCATCCGTTTCGACCCGCCATGCTCAGCATGGTGGCCGCGATGGGATTACATTTCATGGCCTGCTTGCAGGACAACAGGCCGTTGATTCGCATGGGGCCGGGCACGATCATCGGCTTGTTGCTTATGGTTTTCGGCCTTCTATCCAATTTCGTCGGACCGCTTCAGACGCATTCGGGTTGGAACCCCGGTATCGACACACTCATCAAGGGGTGTATTGTCCTGATCCTGGTCGAGGCCCTGGCATTCAACATTTATCGGGTCTGGGTCATATACGCTACGATTGCGATCGCGACCCTGTGGTGGGTAAAGGCCGGTTTGCGATTAGGTTCCGCCGGGGCGTATTGGGCCGGGGACCGGGTTATGGGGCCCAATGTATCCCTCGTTCAGAATCCGAATGCGTTTGCCTACTTCTTTTGTATCATGTTGCCCGTTTATCTGTTTTTCTATCACCAGTCCCGAAACAAATACGTCAAGGGGTTCTTTCTGTTTCTGACCTTCGCCGCTCTGTACAGCATTTTGAACACGGGTAGCCGGACGGGTGTGGTGGTCCTGTTTTTTCTCTCCCTGTTCCTGATCTGGAGATATTTCTGGAAATATAAGCTTACGCTGCTTCTTGGAGCCGCAGGGGTAGTGATCGTATTCGGCATGGTCGGCGCCTTGAACGTAGAGCGGTTCAGAACCATACCGGATTCAGCGAGAGCCTTTTTCATGGGGGGGGAGCCGGATCTGAGCACGGTTCAGGGCGCGGATGAACACAGTGCCGTGGCGCGGCGGATCAAGAATCGTCATACGTGGAACCTGATCAAGGAATACCCGATCCTGGGGGCGGGAATGTGGCCGAATCATCGATTGTTCGAGGCGCACTACGTGCACGCGGGCGGGGTTGTCCACAATGAGTTATTGATGGCGGGTTATCAGATGGGCGTGTTCGGAATGGGTCTCTACACCGCCATGCTCGCGGTCATGTTTTTCGGGGCGCGGAAAATCCAAATGGCTACATCCGGTTGGTGGCCCGCCATGTCGAATCTGGCATGGACCTATAAATTGATGGCGGTTACGATTATCGTGGGCGGTCAGTTTGCGGTGTTGCCCTGGTCTCCCATTCATTTTGTGCTATTGGGGTCGGTATCCGCGTTGCTGTTGAATCTGTCCGCCCTCGGGGTCCTGGAGGAATCCGCCGGGTACATGCACCAGCCGGCGCCGTCGATTCCGGCTCTGAACCCCGTCCAGGCGCGCACCGCCTCGTTCCACGGCTGATCTGCTTGATTCCCATAATCGTCAGCTTCTTATAGTCCGATGCCGTTCATGAAAATTCCCGTTCCTACTTCGGTTATCCGGATAGCCGTCATCGTTGTGGTCTTCGGTGCCTGGTTGACGTTCGAGATCCACGATCGTCCCCGCCACGGCATTGATGACGCCAATATATTTCTTACCTATGCCGAGAATCTTGCCGCGGGTGAGGGCATTACCTATGCGCGAAATGCCGAACGGATTGAAGGATTTACATCCACCTTATGGATGCTGACAGGGGCGGCCGTTTTCCTGGTGGGCGGATCGGAACGCGCGATGCTGATTCTGTCGGTGCTCCTGGTAATTCTCACTCAAGCCGTGTTGTTGCAAGCCCTTCGGATTCGGGCGGAAGCGAATCATACCCGGGCCGGTCCTTTCCTGGTTCTATACGGCATACTTATCCTGGCCAGTCCGGGCTACATCACCTGGATGACCATTACCCTTATGGATACCGCCTTGTGGGGGCTGGTGGTGGCCGCGATGATCTATTATCTTCTTCTGCCGCCGCGTTCGACCAAGCAGTGGATTGTGGCCGGCCTGCTTTTTGCCGCGGCGCCGCTTGCGCGGCCCGAAGGCCTTCTGGTGGCGCCTGCCTTATTGGTCCTGCTGTGGATCAGGACAAGCGAGAACCGCCCGGCATTGTCCGGAATGCGGTGCGGCATAATCGGCGCCGCGGTTGTGGTGGTCGTGATCGCCTTGACCGCGTTTCGCATCAGGTATTTCGGTCATCCCCTGCCCAATACCTACTATGTCAAGGTATCGCCTTCCCTGGCATACAACCTGCAGGAAGGCTTTGCCTACCTATTCCGCTTTGTGACAAGCGGGGCGGTAACGGGGGTATCGGTTGCCGTGGTGATGGTGGGGGGGGCGGCGTGGTTCGGGCGGATGATTGATGTTTGTCTTTCCGGAAGGAATGCCGGGCCTCGTTGGGGTATGAAGGCCTTTGAGGCTTTGTCCCTGGCGGCTGTCCTGCTGCTGCTGGTCCCGGTGTACGGCGGCGGAGATCACTTTGTGATGTTCCGATTCTACCAGCCGGCCTACCCGATATTGTGTCTTGCCCTTCTGTGGCCGCTGCTTGATGGGCGGGTCATGTGCCGGCCGGTTATTCAGGATCTTCGCACATGGGCGGGAAGGCATAAAAGTACGGTGTTCCTGGGATCCTTGGCGATCACGGGCTGGCTCGCGTTCTTTTCCAGCGAATATTCGTGGATGCGGGTTGCCGACCGGCATCCCCTCCATCATGAATTTGATATAGCCGATAAGGGCATTGATCTGGGGACGGAACTCGGTGCGCTGTTTTACCGGGGTACGGAGGAGTATCCGTCAATCGGGGTGATCAGGGCCGGCGGAATAGCCCGGACCTATCCGGGGCCCATTGTAGATCTGATGGGCTTGAACAATCGCGTAATTGCCCATTTCCCGGGCGATCGAATGGGTATTAAGAACCACGCGGCATTTGAAATCGATGCGTTCTTTCTGGTGGAGCCGGATATCCTGATCGCTTCACCCCCGATTCCTCCCGATCGATCCAATTTCGACAGCGTGGCACTCAAGGGCCTGTTCAACGAGAAGCGATTTATCGAGGGATGGCGTTTTGGAATACTGTCCCGAACCGATATCCCGGAATTTCGCTACCAGGGATTCTTCAATAAACAATTTCTGGATGACCTTTCGGGTCATACCGCATTCGAATATCATGATACCCGTGTTTGGTCGGATGGATGGTGGAGACGCATTGAGCGACAGGACATATCGAGTGGATTGGACCGTTAAGCCGGGCAAATCACGGCGCACACTTACTCTCATTCAGAATCGACGGGTAACGCTTATCGGAAACTCCGAATCACATATATCTTTCTCCACGCCTTATCAGGCGCGGCTACAGAAACTCCGCACGAAAAGCGCGGAAAACCTTAAACCTGCCACGTCGGCGGCTTCGCCGCCAAGTGGCTGCTTGCCGCTGTGCGGCGACGCGGCAACCTTCAACCTGTAACCTGCAACCGAATCCCATGCACGTGACCATATACGAAAGCAGTAACCGTGATCGGATCAGCCTGGCGGCGTGGCCCGTCATGTTCCGCGAGTTGTATGATTTCCGGGAATTGATTTTCAGATTGGTGCGGCGGAATTTCGCCGGTCAATTTCGGCAATCGTTTCTTGGGTATATATGGATTATCTTTCCACCGATCGGAACGACACTGGTCTTCAGTCTTTTAAGGCAGGCGCAAATCGTCACGATGCCCATGGAGGGGCGCGCCATTCCCTACACGTTGTTTGCCTTGATCGGGGTAACCTTCTGGCAGATGTTCACGCAATTTTCCATGTCCACCACGGGCAGTATTGCCAATGCCGGAAACCTCGTGTCGAAGATCTATTTTCCCCGTGAAGTGCTGGTCTTAAGCGGCGCGGGCGGTGCGCTGATCAATACGCTGATCCGACTGGTTGTGGTGGCCATTACCTTCGTGCTGTTTCGCTTCACACCCGCCTGGCAGATTGTGTTTGTTCCCCTGGCCGTGCTTCCGATGGTCATTCTGGCCCTGGGATTCGGGCTGTTTTTTGCTCCGCTGAACGCGATGATGCGGGATACCGGGCGGGCCTTGGAATTCGTTTTTCAGTTTGGCATGCTGATGGCCCCGACGGTGTATTTGACGCCCTCGCTCGAAAGTGCGTTCTCCCGTTCCGAGCGGTTGATATTCTGGGTTCACTCATTGAACCCGGTATCCCATTTTCTATACGCCGTGTACGATTTGGTTGAGTACGGCAGGTTTACGCTGACCACCGGGTACATCGTGGCCACGGCGATCAGCCTGCTGGTGTTTGCCCTGGGATGGCGTTTCTTTCACGCATGCGAACCCCTGCTGGCGGAACGGTTGTGACCAGACCTATACAACAGGATCCCTTGTCAAGCCATGCCCCGCGCCTCGTGTTCGGGTCGAAAGCGGACACGCTTGCGCAACTCGCCCGGCGTCCCTTGCGCTGTGTCATCCCTCCATTTGACGCGGTGCGTCTTTCGGAATGGAACACGGATTCGGACGGTATTCTGAAACGGCTGACGAATAAACATGCCGGCTGGACGGTTGCCGTACGGAGTTCCGCAGTCGGCGAAGACGGTGCGGGAACTTCCCATGCAGGCGCCTTCTGCTCCCTTCTGAATGTGGACGGCGCATCAGAGACGTCCTTGCGAGCGGCCGTGGACCAGGTATTCGCCTCCTATCCGGACAAATCCCCCGATCATCAGGTGATCGTTCAGAAGATGGTGGAGCATTCCGCGTACAGCGGGGTAATTCTGACGCGCTGTATAGATGACGGATCGCCCTATTATGTTTTGAATTACGACGAGGAATCGGGCCGGACCGATTCCATTACGGGGGGAACGGGACGCCATAAGACCGTCCTGGTCTACCGGAAGTATGAAGACCTTTATTGCGATTCGCCGCGGGTGCGCCAAATGCTGGAGTTGGCCCGGGAAGTCGAGGGGTATAGTGAAGGAATGCCGCTCGATATGGAGTTCGCCGTGAATCGCGACGGGGAGAGCCATCTGCTGCAGGTACGCCGGATCAGCACCGCCGGAGAATGGCATCCTGACATTGAACACCGGGTGCATCGGTTGATTCCGCACGTGGAATTGTTTGTGAAGCAGTTGTCCGCGCGGCGGGACGGGCTGTATGGCGGCTATACCATTCTCGGCAACATGCCCGACTGGAATCCGGCCGAGATGATCGGGGTGGTTCCGTTACCCCTGGCCGCGTCGTTGTACCGGCATCTGATAACCGCCCATGCCTGGAGTGTCGCGCGCATGGAAATGGGGTATCGGCGCATGCCGCGCACGGAGCTGATGGTGCAGATCGGCGGGAGGCCGTACATTGATGTGCGCGCCAGTTTTAATTCCTTTCTTCCGGAAGGGCTGTCTCCGGAAACGGGTGAAAAACTGGTCACGGGTTGGCTGGATTACCTGGCGGATCATCCCGGCCTGCACGACAAGGTTGAATTCGGCGTGGCGTGCACGATCATGGATTTCACCTTTGACCGCGTTTTCCTCGAACGGTACGGGGATCTGTTGAATGCCGGCGAGTTATCGGAATTCAAGGATGCCCTTGTGGCGCTTACTCATCGGGCCGTTAACCCGGGTCCCGGCGGCAGTCTCGATGCCGCGTTGCAACGCATCGAACGGCTGGCCTCACATCAACAGGGGCGCCCCATGGTTCTGCCTACCGACAGCCCCATGGCGATGACGGCATTTATTAACGGCCTGTTGGAAGAGGGTATTCGCGATGGAACGATTCCCTTCTCCATTATTGCCCGTCACGCCTTCATCGCCGAGATCCTGTTGCGGTCGGCGGTGGCCCGGAATGCGTTGACCCTGGACCGCCTGGAGTTGTTCAAGTCGTCTTTTCACACGATCATGGGGGATTTGGCTTCAGATACGGCGGCCGTGTGCGCGGGTACGCTGGACCGGGAGGCCTTTCACGAACGGTACGGCCATTTACGGCCCGGCACATATGATATTCTATCCCCCTGCTATCGTGACCGGGCCGATCTGTTTGCCCATTGCCGGGTGACGGATACCGCATCGGCTCCGCCGGCGTTTGTGCCGTCATCCGGCGAAAAGAAGGCCTTAGGCCGGCTATTGGAAGAAGCGGGTATCCGGGGAGTGCCCGCAGAGGGCCTGTTTGAGTATGCCCGGCGCGCCATACAGGGTAGGGAGTATGCCAAGTTTATATTTACGCGCAATTTATCCTCCGCGCTGGAATCCATTGCCCATTGGGGCGCTTTCCACGGGTTGGGCCGCGAGGATCTGGCGCATCTACATATTGAAGACATACTGGACACGGGATATGCATCCGTGCGGGGCGAAATGACATCGGTGCTGATGGATAAGGTGGATCGGGCGCGCATGGAGCAGGCCTACGCCAGCATCCTCAAGCTCAGTCATTTGATTCGGGGGGTAAAAGATGTCCACGTCGTGCCCGTGCATCGTTCGGAGCCGAATTTCATCACCCGGAAACGGGTGGAAGCCGCAAGCGAACTGCTCCAGGCCGCGTCACGCGATTACGGGAATTTACAGAATCGGATTATCTGCATCGAAAACGCGGATCCGGGGTTCGACTGGATCTTTGCCAAAGGCATTTCCGGCTTGATTACCAAGTACGGAGGCGCCAATTCGCACATGGCCATTCGATGTGCCGAACTTCAACTGCCCGCCGCGATCGGGTGCGGCGAGGAGTTGTTCGAGCGGTTGAAGCGTTGGCGCAGAATCGAACTCGATTGCGCCGCCGGCACGATTCGTTCGGTGGACGCCCATGGTTGAATCATCCAGCTTGCGCCTTGGCCTCTCCATGCGAGTGGTTGCGGCGCCGGGGTATCGGGAAGACCGCGATGCGCTGGCCCGGGATTGGGGTGTATTCATGAGCCGGGTGATGCCGGAGGTCTCCTGGCTGCCGGTTCCCAATCTGGGTCGGGCTGTAGTGGATTATGTCGCCGGATGGGGACTTAACGGTTTCATCCTGACCGGCGGAAACGATTTGGGGGAAGCTCCCATACGGGACGAAACGGAAAAGGCATTGCTGGATTATGCCCTGGAACATAGCCTGCCCGTGCTGGGTGTATGCCGGGGATTGCAGATGATGTGTCATTATTTCGGCCGGGCCGTCACGCCTTGTCCGGTTGAAGATCACGTGGCGGTGAGGCATCCGGTTCGCCTTGTGGATCCTCCTTTTACCGAGATGGATGAATCGATGACGGTCAATTCCTTCCACGAACGTTGTGTGGGCCGGGCCTCCGACTTCACCGGACCGTTAACCGCCTTTGCCGTTAGTCCGGATGGTTTGGTGGAAGGCGCATACTGCCGTGAGAAGAAGCTTCTGGGTATCATGTGGCATCCGGAACGAAACCATCCCAGTGCCGAAGCGGACATGCGTCTTGTGCGGGCATTTTTTGGAGTATGATCGATCATGGTACGGGGCATCATTCTGGCGGCGGGGCGCGGTTCGCGATTGAAAGCGCTTACGGAAGATCGTCCGAAATGCCTGGTCGAGGTGGCGGGGCGCCCCCTGCTGCACTGGCAACTGGACGCCATGCGCGGTGCGGGGATTGACCGCATCATGGTAGTATGCGGCTACTTGAAGGAGATGATCCGGGGCGATTTCGACGTGTGCGAGAACCCGCGTTGGAATGAAACCCACATGGTAGCCAGTTTATGGTGCGCGAAGGAATGGCTGGATGCCGGGCCCTGCATTGTTTCATACGCGGATATCCTCTACGACCGTTACGCCATCGCCCGGCTGACGACGGTTTCCGCTCCGCTGGCCATCTTGTATGACACGCAGTGGGAGAAGTTGTGGCGGCGGCGCTTCGACGACCCCATGGCGGACGCCGAAAGTTTCAAAATCGATGCGAACGGCCATGTCACGGAGATCGGACGCAGGAACGCAAAGCAGGAAGAGGTGCAGGGGCAGTACATGGGACTGCTCAAATTTACACCCGAATCGACCGCGTGGGTGGAGAGGGTACTGGGGGAAGAGGAGGTGCTCATCGACCGGCTCGACATGACCAGTCTGCTGGCCCGCCTTATTCACGGAGGCAGACCTGTGCAAGGCGTGCCGTGGGATGGGGCCTGGTGCGAGGTGGACAGCGAACGCGACTTGGAGGTGGCTAATCAAATCTGGGAACATTCCCGCCAAGAGTAGATTAACAGTAAGGGAATATCATATGAAGAAGTCTATCTATCTGTTCGTCTGTCTAACTGTTCTCGTGATCGGTCTGGTCGGCGGTGCCTTGTGGCATTGGGCCTGGTGGTATCCATTCCCACAACTCTCTGCATGGCGGGCCACCCGTATGACGGCACCCGAAGCAACGGCGCACTGGGGTACGCCGCCGCGCCAATGTCCGGTCGTGAATGTGCGCAAATTGGACGAAATCCGCGATATCCTCCAGCATGCGGAGATTGAGGATCTGTTCTGGGGCGACAGTGTCGTTGAGGGAATGCATGACAGCCGGTTATTTGGAGTATCCAACTTCCTCGAAATTGGGCACTCGGGGCAAATTGTTTTTTGCGCCATGAACGAAATTCCCTTTGTGATGTCGGCCAAGCCGAAGCGAGTAATGATTTATTTGGGCGGGAATGATGCCGATGGGCAATCGTGGTATGGCCCGGATGATGCGGCCGACTATTATAACTACATGGTAGATACATTGGCGGGGGTGGGAATCGAGGTCATTGTCCATCAAATACATCATGCCAGTTATGACCGGAATCCGCTGTATGTGGCGCGGTTCAATGAACGTATCGCCGAGCATGCGGAATCCCTGGGTTTACTTGTGATCCCGCCCATGGATGAACTGAAATATGCACTATCCAGACAGCACATCCGTGACTATCCGTTAAAGACGACCTATGACGGGGAACACCTGAAGCCTGATGGGTATCGAATCTGGATTGACCACATTCGACAATATGTGCCGGACTTTTGATCCGTCGTCCACAAAAGGGTCTTCCCATTCATGGGGTATCGCCCGTAACCTGCCGAGAGTAGGGCTGCACACAGGAATAACGCCATGGTGATTTGGATCGTAGGCTTATCCGGTTCCGGGAAAACCACTATCGGTCTCGAATTGTACCGAATGTGGAAGGCGCAGGAGCCCAACACCGTTATGGTGGATGGTGACGATATGCGTCGACTGTTCGGCCGGGATACAGCGCCGGCGGACTACACGCTTGAGAGGCGCCGGAAGAACGCGGAACGCATCGTGGCGATCTGCGAGTGGCTGGACCAGCAGGATATCAACGTGGTCTGCTGTATCCTCTGCCTGTTTGAGGATATTATGCGAGAGAATCGCGCGCGATTCTCCCGCTATCTGCAGGTGCATGTGGATGCGCCGCTTGACGTGCTGAAGCAACGTGATCCGAAAGGGCTCTATGCGCGCGCGATGTCGGGCGCGGAGAAGAATGTGGTTGGACTTGATATTCCATTTCCCGTGCCGCCGGAATCCGATTTAACCCTGTTCACCGGACCCGGCGCGCCGCCACCGCCGGCATTGGCGCATCAGATCATGCAGACTGCGGGGATTGCAGAGTGAACGAGGCCGTGACATACCCCTATGCCCAAGGCGATCTGCTGGACGATCGGCATACGTATCAGTACAGCCCTTATCAGGGTGCTCCCTTTCTGCGCGCCTGGCGAGCACAGCGTGAGGTCGTGGGCGCTGAATGGGCCGAGCCGATCGCGCCTCCGCCTGCGGCCCGCACCTTTGAGCCGAAACGCAATCCGCCGTTCCGCACCGAAGAACGCCTGGAAGGTATGATGGACGGTGTCCGGCGCGGTCTTTGGTCCGACCGGGATTTCGCGGAGGAGTACAAGACCTGGATCAAGAAGTTCGAGGTCACCAAGCGCCTGTTCAAGGAGTACGACGCTCGTTTCCGCGCCATTGACAAGACCGCTTTCCGGGAGCTGGGTTTGTACCTGCGTTTTGCCGAGGTCATGGAGGCCGCGTATCGTTCCGTGGAAGACGTACCCGCCTTGAATGCACTGCTCAAGGTCAACGATACGTTAATTGCTTGCCGGCGCCATTTGCCCCGGGAACACGGTCAACGTCTTGCGTGGCTGATCAAGGCCGAGATCGGCCATGTAGAAGCACTTGCGCGAAACCGGAGCGTGACCCTGTGAGGCGGAACGACACCGTGATGATCGCCGCGCAGACGGCGCGGACGAACGCGTATGTGCAGGCGTTGGCCCATGCGGGGATCACATTGAAGGGCGCCATCCTGTTCGGAGAGCCGAACAGTGCCAAGGCGGGCCAGGCGGCCTATGTGCCGGAGAACACGTGGCCGGACGCGCCGGTGTTCATGCCCGACCTTTCGCAGTCGCTCGAAGAGAGCGTGGCAAAAGTGTGCGAGTGCGTTGTGCCCGTGCGGGCCACACATGTCAATGAGGCTCCGGTGTTGGAAACGCTTGCCGGTTTTGATGCCGCCCTTGCTGTTTATTCGGGGTACGGCAGTCAGATCGTCGGTGAAACGCTGCTCAATGCGGGGCCGCCGCTGTTGCACGTGCATGCCGGCTGGCTTCCGGAATTTCGCGGGTCCACGACAACGTACTATCACCTGCTGGTTACGGGGGATTGCGGCGTATCCGCCCTGATTCTGGAAAAGGAGATTGATGCGGGTCCGATCCTGGCCCGCAGGCGATATCCGCGCCCGCCGGCGGGGTTGGATATTGATTACCTTTACGACGGGGCTATTCGTGCCGACTTGTTGGTAGACGTGCTGAAGTCGTATGGCCGGACGGGGGTATTGCCCCGGGTTGCATCTCAAGACGCGTCGTCGGGCGGCACGTATTATGTCATTCATCCCGTGCTCAAGCATATCGCCCTGTTATCGTTGGCCTCATCATGAAGAACAACACCGCCATAAGAGCCGAACACGTTTCAAAGAAGTTCGCCCGTTCCCTGAAACGCGCGATGACGTATGGAATGATTGACATTTTCAAGACCGTGGTCATTCCGCATCGTTACCGTTCAGACGGCTTCGACGCACGCCTGCGCGACGCGCAACGCCCCGAACGCCCTGACATTCCTCCCATCGAAAATCGAAAATCGAAAATCGAAAGTACCGCACCCCGCCTGCGTCCAACGGAATTCTGGGCCTTGCGCGACGTGAATTTCGAGTTGAAATACGGCGAATGTCTGGGCGTGGTCGGCAACAATGGCGCGGGCAAGAGCACCCTGTTATCCATATTGAGCGGCATCTACAGCCCAACGGAGGGCCGGGTTGAGCTGTCCGGCCGGTTGCAGGCCCTGATTGCCCTGGGGGCGGGATTCCATCCCTTGTTGAGCGGGCGGGAAAACATCTATATCAATGCCGCCATTCTAGGTATGAGCACGCGCCGGATAGAGGCCTTGCTTGACAAGATCATCGAGTTCTCGGAGTTGCATGATTTTCTGGATGCCCCCATCAAGAACTATTCCTCCGGCATGCTGGTACGATTGGGGTTTGCGGTGGCCATACATCTTGATCCGGATATCCTGCTGATCGATGAAATCCTGGCCGTCGGGGACATCTCCTTTCAACGCAAATGCATGGAGAAGGTGGACGAGTTACGACAACGAAATATGGCCTTCATGCTGGTTACGCACAATCTCCACCGTATCGAATCGTTGTGCGAACGGGCCATCTGGCTTGAACATGGGCGGACGGTTATGGAGGGCGAGGCCCGCGATATTGTCGCCGCGTATCGGCGCCGGGATGCGCGCGAGGCGCTTGAGGAAAGGATGCACCATCATAAACACCGTGATGAAAAGGAAGCCGTGGTGACGGAGACCCCTTTCATGCGCTTGTATTCCGTTGAACTGCAGCGTTTGGATGGTACCCCGGTATCCGAGCTGGGTTACGGGGAGCCCTTCAAGGTGGTGATTCATTATGAGGCGAAAGAGCGGATTCCAAAGCCCTATTATGAAATCATGTTCCTGCGGGGTGAATTCAGATTGTTCCAGGCCAACATGCTGGTGGACGGGAACACGCCCGACTATGTACAAGGCCCGGGAATTATTGAATGCACGTTTCCAAGGCCCACCATATTGCCCGGGGTTTATGATATTGAGTTTGCCTGCAAAACGAAGGACGGGGCCGTGTTCCTGATCGAATGGGGGCGGGTCAATTCGTTCATGGTGACCGATCAGGGTTTGGAATCCATCATCGGGCAGGATGGCATTTTTGGGATCAGCAATCTTACGCTCGTAGGCGGGGTACACTACGATCACGAATGGGATATTTCCAAGGCCGTTCTCAAGGAATAGGAAGCAGGCTTTGATGCGTACGGGTGAATATATCAACCGCTTGCGGATCCGGATTGATGATGCGGTCTGTGTGTTGGCGGCGGGAGCGTCCAAATATTGGATGGCCGTGATCCTGCTCTTTGTGAATGCGTTGCTGTCCGGAATTGCATGGGCACGGGTATGGGGACCGGAAACGGGGGGACACGCGCGCGCCGCATGGATTGTGTACACCGGTATTCTCGCACTTGCGGGCTATGCGGCTATGTGGGGGGCATGGGCGTGGGGCGTGTCTCGCTGGGCGCGTACCCGTATTGAACATGTCAGGGTTATCCAATGGGATCCATCCTCGTTCATTCCCATCGGCATCGGTTTGCTGATCCACACGCACTCGATAGAGGGCGGTGTGACCCGGACCGGGACGGGACTCTTGATCCCTTTATTGCTGGGCCTCTTGATCAAGGCCGGCCTCCTGTTTGAGGGATGGCGCTCCAAACAGCGGGATGAGTTATCCCGGATCAGGGAAGTCAGGAACCGCTTGATGCATGCCGATCCGGTGCCGGCCGATGCGTGGGTTTCCGGGCTGCGCAGTCAGGACTCGAGTCTCTGCGCGAAAAAATACAATGTCGGGGGGGAGCTAAGAAACGCCGTGCACCTCAAAGGCGCCCAAAAGGGCGTATTGAAAATGCCGGATGCGGCGGACAAGGGAATGCTTCCGTATGCCGTGGGTGTGCGGCAGAATCGAAGGGAAACCGGTGCGTTGCGAATGGCGTTCGGAAACGCTGCCCCGGAGGATCTGTTCTTCAATAAATCCAACCGGGCCTTGTTGCCGGGGTGGAACAATTTCATGGCGGATCCCCGTGATTCCGGAAGCGGGCACATTCATTATGAAACCACGGCTCACGCCGATTTTTATTTCTCCCTGGAACGGTCAAATTTGTCCAGGAGTACGGGGAATGCAAAGACCCGGAACGTGGTAGTGGTCGTGTTGGATGCGGTGCCCCGGGAGGCCTTATCCCTGTACACCGATGTGGTGGATACACGGGCGATCAGCGAATATTTCGAACATGGAATCGTTTATGATAACGCGTATGCGCAGTCCGAATGGACCCTGCCCGCGGCGGCGAGCATGGCGCTGTCCCTGTATTCAACGCATCACGGAGTGCATGACCCCGATTATTACCTGCGGCCGATGCCGTCCAATTTGTCTACGATGGCCGAGCTCTGCCAGGCGGCAGGGTGTCGCACATTGGCCTATACCGGAGGTTGGCGGGTTTCGCCCGGACTGGGCCATGCACGGGGATATGACCGTTTTATCTATCGTTCCCCCCGCTTCCAACCGGAAGCCTACCGGATGGAGGACATCACACTGGCAGCGATTGACCATTTAAAGGAATACTCCAATGAATCCAGTTTCATTTACCTCCACTACATGGATACGCACGCGCCTTTCTTTCAAAGTGTAAAGCACCGTTATACTCGACAGGGCTCCGTATCCGACATCAGCCTTCGGGACCTGGATCTGAAGACGGCGTGGTCCGATTCGGAAAAGGAGCTGTTTCGGGAAATGTTCTGCCAAAAGATGCTCGAGGCCGACAGAAGTTTGTCCCTCTTGTTCGACTATGTGCACAACCATGCGACGGAGACGGCGATTATTTTAACGGCGGACCATGGATCGACCTACTTGGATCACGGTCTGGCCGATCTGTTACGTCCGCGCACAAAAGACGGCCGAAGTCGATACCTGGCCGAAAGCGTTGTGCGGGTCCCATTGTTGATCCGGCCTCCCGCGATAACCGGGATGCGGAGCCGCCGAGTTTCCGATCCGGTCGAGGCGTGTACGG
>SLKG01000018.1 GCA_007134735.1 Kiritimatiellia bacterium | reverse complement strand
GATTACGGTCACGATTACGAGCGACAAACGATCCAACCATTCAATTCATTTGCCGCCTGTGTGTCTTGCTCTTGAGATACGCCTGCCTCGCGTATAGAATGTCGCGGTCGGAAAACAACAGCGAAAACCATCTCAACACAGCCATGGACCCAAGCACCCGGTTATATCCTGTGATTCGATTTCTTCTCCTGATGGCCGTGATTTTGGGATTCTCCCCCACTTCGCACGCCGGTCGAGTGGAGAACATTAAGGATCCGGTAACGGGTGAAACGCGCACAATCATCCACGTGACCGTGTTCCAGTTGCCCGATCCGAGCCGCATTGACGCGGCGACGCGGGCTGATGCCGCCGCCGTGCGCGAGTTTACGCGCCGCTTCCCGGAGATCTTCGCAGAGCGGTACCGGGACCGGTATCAAAACAATCCGGAACGATACGGACGATTCAACTGGGATGATGTTGAAATACGGCTCCACAGTTTTTCGGGGCTTCGCGTGGAAGGCGTCGAGGAGGACTTGCTCGCCATCGCCGGCGGCGTGGCGCCGGACGTCCTCTACGTGAATTTCCGGAAATCCGACACCTACATCCAGGAGGGGTTCCTGTACCCGCTGGACAAGCCGGAAGACCGCTATCTGACCGGCATGACCCAAGAGGAGATCGATTTTCGCGTGCACGAGAAGATCTGGCCCGTAATTCGGCGGCGTGGACCGGACGGCCGGACTCATGTTTGGGCCATGCCTTACGGCGGCGCGCTGGGCAAGGTGCTGCTGTATCGGAAGGACCTCTTCGACGAGGCGGGACTGGAGTACCCGGACAAGCACTGGACCTGGGACGACCTGTATCACGCCTGCCGCGTGTTGACCGATCCCGCGCGGGGTCAATACGGCCTGGCGTTGGGCCGGGGGAAACATGAATCTTGGTACTGGGTCACGTTTCTCTGGTCGGCGGGCGGCGAGGTGATGACCTATGACGAAGCGCAAGACGAATGGCGCGTGGTGTTCGACACGCCGGAAGCGGCCGTGGCACTCGACTTCTATACGCGGCTTTCTGCTGAGCCGTGGATGGATGCGACGGGCCGCCAACGATACGGCTACGCCCACAAGGATGCCCGGGAAGGGTTTGTCAAATGGGAACGCGGCGAGATCGGCATGATGTTCGCGTATGTGGACGAGAAACTGTTTTCCACCATCAACCCCGATATAACCGGCATGGCGCCGGTACCCATGGGCCCGACCGGCGAGCGCGGCGCCGAATTGAACAGCCGGATGATGGGACTCTTTTCCGAAATCGGGCATCCCGCGGTGCGCGATGCGGCCTGGGAATACATCCGGTTTTTCGACAGCGAAGACGCCGTCCGCATCAAGACGCGCGTGATGGTCGAGGGCGGTCTGGGCCGCTTTATCAACCCGAGATATCTCGAACTATTCGGGTATTCCGAGGTGATCCGTCTGGCCCCGCGCGGTTGGGCCGAGACGTTCGAGATTGCCATCGATACGGGGCGCCCGGAACCCTATGGGCGGCACAGCAACATTGCATACGACATCATGACCGTCCCGATCCAGCAGGCGGAACGCATGATGGTCCAGGGCGACCTGCCCGAAAACGATGAGGAGCGGCTGGCCATTTTGCAGGGGTTGCTTGACCGCGCGGGAAATCGCGCGCGCGAGGAAATGCTGGGCGTACTCGAACCCGGCGAACAGCAAATGCGGAGGCAGACGGCATGGGCGGTTCTGGCGTTGCTGGTGGTGGTATTTACATGGATGATCCGGCGCGTGATCCGTACGTTTACACCGACGGACGTTCTGGGCGAACGCAAGCCCGCCTGGGATTTCCAACGGTACGCGCTGTCCTATGTCCTGATTCTCCCGGCGTTGCTGACCATCCTGGTCTGGCAGTACGTCCCGTTGGGGCGCGGGTCGGTCATGGCGTTCCAGGAGTATCGCATTCTGGGCGGCTCGGAATGGGTCTGGGTCGACAACTTCGGCAACGTCCTGTGGAATCGCGAATGGTGGTTTTCCGTCTGGAACGCCATACGGTACAGCCTCCTCGTGATCGGGCTGACGTTCCTGCCGCCGATCGCGCTGGCCATCCTGTTGCAGGAAGTGCCGCGCGGAAGGATCCTGTTCCGGACCCTGTTTTACCTGCCTGCGGTCATTACGGGCCTGGTGGTGATCCTGCTCTGGAAATCGTTTTATGAACCGACCGAGCGGGGCGTGCTCAACGCGATCCTGATGCACATTCCGGCGGCGGCCTACCTGGCCGCGGGCGCGATCCTGCTGGCGGTGTCGCTGTCCTTTTTCCGGCGGCTGATGTTTCACGGAAGCCGGCTTCCGGCGTTCCTTTTTCTGCTGGCCGGGATCATCCTGTTCTACACCTGCGCCATGCTCGCGCGGCCCATGCTGTTGGCGGAAGGCGTTCCGTGGTGGCAACGATTATGGATGACGTTGCCGGAACCGTACCGGTGGCTTGACGATCCGAACACCGCGATGTTTGCCTGCGTGTTGCCGCTGGTCTGGGCGGGCGTGGGTCCGGGCTGTCTGATTTACCTGGCGGCGTTGAAGGGCATTTCCGACGAATACTACGAGGCGGCGGATATTGACGGCGCCACCTTTGTGGACAAGATCCTGTTCATCATCTTTCCCATCATCAAGCCGCTCGTGATCATCAACTTCGTCGGGGTTTTCATCGGGTCCTGGTACGGCGCGAGCGACAATATCCTGGCCATGACCGGCGGCGCCGCGCAGACGGAGGTCGCGGGCCTGCACATTTTCTATCGCGCGTTCATCTTCCTGCAATTCGGGCCGGCCGTCGCCATGGCCTGGATCCTGGGACTGATGCTGATCGGATTCACGGTGTATCAGCTTCGGATATTGTCGAGGCTGGAATTTAGGACGACGGGGGATAAGAATTGATGATTGATGATTGCAGATTGATGATTGAGAAATGGGTTGCGGCCCCAAGAAGTGCGGGAGCCGGTCCAATCCGGGCTTCACGTAGGCCGATTAACCCACATTTTTGGGACGCAATTAAACGATCAGAAGCGTTTCTTCTTGACCGATTTCGATGCGGTTTTCCGCGACGAGGTCATAATGGCAACAATCTCATTTGCTTCATCAAGCAGAGATTGCACGCGTTTTTTGGGCAGAATGCCGTCTTCGATGATCAACTCAAGCCACAGCGCAGATTCATCAGCCTCTTCGGCGACCGTGCCAAGTTTGGCATTGAATTCCGCTTTGGAACGCCCCCGGCAGGACGCGCGGTAATTCGATGCCACCGAAGTACCGGCCCGCACAAGCTGATTGGCGATGGCTCGGCCCTTAATGGAATTGGGAAGGGCATCAACAATCTTCAGAATCCTAAGCGCAAACTTCTTCGTTCGTGCTTTCAATATCGTGGCATTCACTATGACCGCCTTTTTGCCGTTACGGATTTCCACCCTTTGAACACAACGAACCAATCTTCAATCATCAATCATCAATCATCAATCTAAAATGCCCATCCTCTCTCCCATAGGCCGAAAACACCCGCGGGTTCGCGCGCTGACCCTCGCGATCTATCTCCTGCTGATCGCAGGCGCGGCGACCATGGTCTATCCCTTCCTCATTATGATCTCCGGGAGCACCAAGAGCGCCGTGGACATGCGCGACCTGGACGTGATTCCCCGGTTCCTGCGCGAGGATGAAACGCTATATCGAAAATACGTCGAAGGGTTGTTTAACGAGAGTCTGGATATGTACCGGATCGCCTATGACCGGGATGATCGTTCATTTGAAGCGGTCGAGCCGCCGCCGGATCCGAATCCGGCGTTGGCGGCGGAATGGACGCGCTTCCTTGAGACGGAGCAACTGCCGTTTTACACGTGGGCGCTCGGGTTCATGGAGACGCGCGCCTCGCGCACCGTTCCACAGAACCTGCGGGAATTCAAACAGGAGATGCTCAGCCGATACGGCCGCGATGTGTCGCTCATGAACCGGGATCTGGGCACGGAATTTGTCAACTGGCACGCCTTCTTTGTATTGGCGGAGAATTATTTCTCACGGTTGCGGACCGTTTCGGACGACCCGTTCCAGCAGGCGTTCCGCGCGTTCAAGGCCGAACAGCCCCCGCATCATCGCGCATACGTATCCGTCGAAGGTTTCTATAAGACACAGTTTCTCAAGACACAGTACACGCGCGACATTGCGGAATACAATCGGTTGCACGGAACGGAGTACGCGTCCTATGACGATATCCGGTTGACTCCGCGCGTCCCGCAGCACGGTACGCCGCGCGAACGAAGCAACTGGGAAACGTTTGTGCGCCACACCTTGAACCTGCTTTGGGTCCGGGTCGATCCCGCGGCGGAGCCGCTGTATCGCGATTATCTGCGCGCGAAGTATCGGGACATCGGGACACTGAACCGGAATTACGAGACGCGCTATGATGCCTTCGAGGAGATCCCGCTGATCGAGCGGCCCCCGTTCGAGGGATTGGCGTTGAGCGACTGGGACGCGTTCATCAAGGGATGGGAAGATCCGGATACCGGGGAGGAATACGGTCCGCCGGTCGAGGCTTTGCGTATTCACAGCCCGGATTTCATGTTTCGCGAATACTTGGCCGGGCGTTACGGGTCCGTGGACCGGCTGAACGAGGCGCTGGGAACCGCGTTTCCGTCTTATGACGACGTGCCGATGCCGCAACGGGACGCCCACTACCTGGGTTTCCTGGATGCGCGGGCGGATCTGCGATGGGAATTTGCGACGCGCAACTACAAGGCCGTGTTCGATTACCTGGTTTTTCACGGGCGCGGGATTTACGTCACGGCGGTGTATTGCGCATTGGCGGTGTTACTGGCCTTGCTGGTCAACCCGATGGCGGCGTACGCCATGAGCCGGTACCGGATGCCGAGCTCCTACAAGCTGTTGTTGTTCATGCTGCTGACCATGGCCTTCCCGCCGATCGTGACGCAGATTCCGGTGTTCCTCATGTTGCGCGATTTCGGATTGCTCAATACCTTCGCGGCGCTTGTGTTGCCGGGTATGGCGCACGGGTACTCCATTTTCCTGCTCAAGGGATTCTTCGATTCATTGCCGCGCGACCTGTACGAAAACGCGCAAATCGACGGGGCGGGCGAATGGACCATGTTCTGGACCATCACCATGAGCCTGTCCAAGCCGATCCTGGCGGTCATCGCGCTGTCCGCCTTCACGGCCGCGTACACGAACTTCATGTTCGCCCTGTTGATTTGCCAGGACGAGCGCATGTGGACGCTGATGGTGTGGCTGTACCAGTTGCAGATGCGGAGCGGTCAGGCCGTGATGTACGCGTCGCTGATTGTCGCCGCGATCCCGACGTTCATTATCTTCTTTTTCTGCCAGAACATCATCATGCGCGGCATCGTCGTGCCGGTGGAAAAATGATGCGGGATACGCTTTACGGATTGCGTATGCCGATGGCGTTCCCGGGCCGGGCCCCGGGTTCAATCCACAAGGTCAATCAGGTCGCTCACGCCGGTATTGGGGCCCGAAGCATCCCGGCGTTCGCCGGTCTGGTTGGGCGCTTGTTGGGATCGTTCGGCTTTTCTTGGGCGCGGCCGCCGGTTGCGCCGGGAGGACCGCGGTCGGTTGCCGCTTCCTCCGCCGTTTTCCATGGCTTTACGCAGAGTGGACGTTCGCATAACGGACCCACCGGCGCGTTCGGTAAGTTCTTCGAGCTTCCGATCCGCCGTGATCACGATGACCGCATGCCGGCGCTTGTATTGTTTGAAGAGATCGAATGCGCGGTCCGGTATATCCGAGGTTTTGGGGGCGTAATAGACCCGGACCGTGTTATATTCGGAGCCTTCCGGCGCTTCATTAAGGGGACGACCGTCCATGACCGCTATGGCGGCCATCTTCTCCCGGTCGATAAAACGGGAAAGCTTTTGCAGCATTTTGAACCGATCCCGGGGCGAGCGCGAATCACGCCCGCCGTTGGATCCGGCCAGTTGCGTGGTATCAATAATGTGCAGTCTCTTTGAGAGGTCGTTTCTGTTTTCCTTTCCGCCCGAAAAGGCGGATATCAGCTTTTCAAACAACGTCATACAAACTCCTGTATTCATGTGTTCCGATTCGGTTCACCGTCCGAATCCTATGCCCGCACGGCATGGAAAGGACGCCTCCTGATTTGCGGTTCGCCTGGTTGCCGCTTCTGTCGGGGCGCCGCCGGACAGCTTCTCATTTCGCTCATCCTACGCGGATATCGTTCCGTGTTCAAGTACCGGTGCGCGGGTACCGGCCTCCGCACGGGGGTATGCGTTGACGGTTTATCCGGGGTGCCTTAAGGTGGCAAAGAGTATTTGATCATGTCGGTCATAGAAACATATTCCATACGGTGTCCGGGGTGCGCCCATGAGCAGAGGGTGTCGCTTTACGATTCCGTCAATGTAACGGAAAAGCCCGAATTGCGTGAGCAATTGATGGCCAACCAGCTCAATGCGGTTGTCTGTGAGCAGTGCGGCATGTCGTTTCGTGTGGACAAGAAGCTGTTGTATCACGATGCCGGGCGGGGGATATTGATCTACTGGTTTCCCGAGGGAGAAGGTTCCTCGTCGGAACAGCAGGAGCAGTTTATGGCGTCGTTGACGTCGCTGAACGATCTGTTGCCCGAAGGGATGGAGGCTCCGGCCGTTCACCTTGTGTACCGTCGGGTGGAGCTGGTCGAACGGATCTACCTGCTTGAGGCGGGATTAAACGAGCGGGTTATTGAATACGTAAAGGCGATGATCTACTCCCGAAACATGGACCAGGTGAATCCCCGTGAAAAAGCATTGCTGTTTAACACTGAGGATTCCACGGACGAGTGGTTGTATTTTGTTATTCAGGATGTGGAGAGCCAAAAGTTGGAGGGGATGCTTCAGTTCAGCCGTGAAGCCTATAATGGATTATGCGAGATGTTTGATCAGGATGATCAGACGGCCCGCTTGATGGAGTTGTTTCCGGGGCCGTATATCAGCGCTCGCGAATTCATGTTGAGGGAAGCGGATGAACAGACCTTGCTGTAAATCCGTGTTTTATGGGAGGGGCGTGGTGATGTCGTCCCTATTCATATCGGCCGGCACATTCTGTTGTGCGGCCCGCTTATTTTTTTCCGTATAGATCCGCGCGGTTTCAGCTTGAGGGAGCCACGGGCTATCCGGGTTTTCCTCGATAAACTGTTCGTAAATGGCAATGGCTTCTTCGTATTGCCCTTGGAGGCTGAGCGTACGCGCCGAGCCGAACAGGGCCGTCTCCGACAGATAATGATCGGGGAAGTTTTCCATGAATGCCGTGAAGGCCAGATGAGCCTGGTCCGGCCGATTCAAGGCTTCCAGGCAATAGGCCGCGCCGATTTTTGCCTCGGGAATCATTTCGTGATCCGGATAGGTCTCCAGGAAACGGGTGTACGCGTCATAGGCTTGTGGATACTGCGCATTACGAAATTGTGTGGAGGCCAGGCTCAGCAGGGCCATGGGAGCCGCCTGTGAATCTTCGTAGTTCCTGAGAATATGCTCCATATCCTCGGTGGTGGTTGCGCGTGTTAACAATTCCATGGCCCGTTTTTCGGTGCCATGCTGATAGTGTACATAACTGGTATATCCCAGGAATGCGGCGAGTGCCAGGCCGATGCCGGCGGCCACGGGCCATCCGTAAACACGCAGAAATTTCATAAGTTCTTCGAGTTCCGGCGGGTGTTTATGTTTGGACCGGTCCGGTTTATCCGCGTGGGTTTGTTGGGGTTGGGGAAATGTTTTCTTGGGCATGGTTGATATCCTTGAATTCTGATATGGTGCGTCTTTTATGGGGCGAACCCCGTAAAAACGCAAGAACGGAGTGCATGATGACAACGCGTACGTTTGCCGATAGGGTAAAAGTCAATGTGGCGGCCGGTGACGGCGGTGATGGTTGCGTGGCATTCCGGCGGGAGAAATTTGTTCCGAAGGGCGGGCCGGCCGGCGGCAATGGCGGCGCGGGCGGAAGCGTGTATATCCGGGCAAGCAAGGATGTGGACTCGCTTATTGACCTGTACTACCGGCCGCAGCAACGGGCGGAACCGGGAGGGCGGGGTCGAGGGAAGCAGTGTCATGGCCGTGCGGGTCGGGACCTGCATATTCGCGTGCCTTGTGGAACCGAAACCCGGGATGTGGAAACAGGGTCTTTTCTGGGCGAAGTGCTTGAAGACGGCGATACCCTGTTGATTGCGCGTGGCGGCAAGGGGGGATGGGGCAACATGCGGTTTGCGACTTCTACTCATCAGGCGCCGCGGGAATGCACGCCGGGGGAAAAGGGAGAGACCCGGACCGTCATCATGGAACTCAAATCCGTAGCCGATATCGGGTTGGTCGGTTATCCCAATGCCGGAAAATCCACGCTATTAAGCCGGATCAGCCATGCACGCCCGAAGATCGCGCCGTATCCCTTTACCACGCTTCACCCGGTGATCGGGACCGTGCCGTTTGATGATTTCCGGACCTTGCGGATGGCCGACATCCCGGGGCTTATCGACGGCGCTCATGAGGGGGTCGGGTTGGGCGACGACTTTCTTCGCCATATCGAGCGTAGCGGGTTCCTGATATTTGTAATCGACATGGCGGGGGTCGATGGACGCGATCCCCTGGAAGATTTCAGCAATCTGCGCAGAGAATTGCAATTATACCGGGAGGATCTGGCTTCCCGGCCGTATCTGGTGGTAGGAAACAAGATGGATGTTGCGGAGGCGCTCCAAAACAGCGCGTCGTTCGAAAAGGAAACGGGCGAACGAGTCCTCCCCGTCAGCGCCATGAAGGGCGAGGGCATCGACCAGCTAAAGGACGCACTCTATCGACACTTTTTTGGGAGTGCCTGAGAGGTGTTCAGGAAGCGCTGCGCCCCCCGATCCCTTTTGTGTTCTTCGTGATGGCCACGGCTTTGTTTTTCGGGCGCAACGCGCGAACGGCTTTGCCGGCGCGCCACATCTCGGAATCGCGGATGCGGTTCAACTCCTTGGTCAGCTGATCCTTGTAATTCGGTTTCCCGCAACTCCGCATCACCCGGGCGGCTTCCTTCTTGCTCTTCACGGACTTGTACAACTCGTCAAAAACCGGGAGGGTGGCCTTCTTGAACTTCGGTTTCCAATCCAGCGCGCCGCGCTGGGCGGTGGCGGAACAATTGGCGAACATCCAGTCCATACCCTGTTCGTCGACGAGGCGGATCAGGCTTTGCGTCAACTCCTCAACCGTCTCGTTGAAGGCTTCACTGGGCGTATGACCGTGTTTCCGAAGCACGTCGTACTGCGCCTCCATAATGCCCGCGAGCGCGCCCATCAAGACGCCGCGTTCACCCGTCAAGTCGCTGGTGACCTCGTGTTCGAATGTGGTCGGGAACAGATAGCCCGACCCGATGGCAATGCCCAGGGCCAGGCATCGGTCCCGGGCCCGACCGGTGGCATCCTGGGCGACCGCAAAACTGGAGTTGATGCCGACCCCTTCCAGGAAGTTCCGGCGCACCGAGGTGCCGGAACCTTTGGGGGCGACCATAATTACGTCAATGTCCTTGGACGGCTTCACGGTCGTCAGTTCATTATAGACCAACCCGAAACCATGTGAAAAATACAGGGCGTTTCCGGGCTCAAGATGCTTCTTTATCAGGGGCCACACGTGCTTCATGGCGGCATCGGCGACCAGCAACTGAATGATGGTTCCCCGCTGGACGGCCTCTTCAATGTCAAACAGGGTCTTGCCCGGTTTCCACCCATCCTTAACCGCGCGGTCCCAGTCTTTCTTGAAGGCCTTGGACTGGCCCACAATGACGGAAATGCCGTTGTCCTTCATGTTCAGGGCCTGAGCCGGACCCTGAACGCCGTAGCCGATAACCGCCACGGTTTCGTTTTTAAGCACTCGCCGCGCTCGCGAAAGGGGGAATTCCTTTCGTGTGATGACTTCCTCTTTCACCCCGCCGAAATCAATCCTAGCCATGATTATCTCCTGATCATAATTGTGCGTATTCGCATGTTGGACGGTATGGTCCTTTTCCGTATAAAGGGAACGATCTTCACCGAAGCGGGAATGTTGTCAAGGCCGGATTATC
>SLKG01000054.1 GCA_007134735.1 Kiritimatiellia bacterium | reverse complement strand
GTGTTGGATCAGGTTGATGCGATGGAATTTGTTGCATTGGACACCATGGATTTATGGATCAACAATATGCGCGATGCGCTGTGCGAGGTCATTGGCCGGGTCGATCTGCTCACGTTGAACGAATCCGAAGCGCGGAACTTGAGCGGTGAGCATTTCCTTCCGGCGGCGGCCATGAAGCTGATGGAACTCGGTCCCCGTTATGTGCTGATCAAGAAAGGCGAGCACGGGACGATGCTGTATTCCAAGGAGGAGATCTTCATATTGCCGGCATACCCGTTGGAGGTGGTGCACGATCCCACGGGCGCCGGCGATGCCTTTGCCGGGGGATTCATGGGGGCACTGGCGGAAGCGGGACGTGCCGATGAACAGACCATCCGCAACGCCATCCTGTACGGCAGCGTGGTGGCCTCGTTTTCGGTTGAGGCCTTCAGCCTGGAACGGCTGGAGCGGATCACCCGCGACGATATAGAGAAACGAGCGGAACAGTTTCGCGCCATGATTCGCGTGCCGGATATGCCGTAGCGCGATCCTTGGGGGGGGGTAGGGCCGTCAAGGAGCCATTCGCACGCGAACGCCGTAAAAATTGACCCGTTCGGGCGTTTCATTGGTAAACGACATAAGCCCTTCGCTTCCCGGCCGTTCCGTGTAATCCAGTCGATTGGTCATATGTTCGCCCATATCATCCGTTGTAATGATGGTGTACAGGCGCCCGGTGCGGCCCGGCCATGAAAAGACCGGCCCGTTTTCCTCGATCGTTATATGCGTGATGGCAAAGAAACTTTCGGGATCCAATGGGTCCGTGCCGGCAACGATCTCCTCATAGTCCGATTGTCCATCACCGTCGGTATCCGGATTTGTCGGGTCCGTGCCGTAGATATGGATTTCATCATAATCGCTTAAACCGTCGCCATCCGTGTCCGCGGTGGGGTGGATGTACTCATGTGCGCCGATATCGAACCCGGCCTCGCCGCTCGCATTGCCATCCAGCGGCCGGGGAATCCCGTCGAGGTCATGGTCCGGACCCGGCGGGGCCATGGGGATCGCGTCAATACACGGGGAATTGGGGCCAAGCCGGAAGTTGCCGACCGAGAGAAGCATCGGGTCGCTGGTGATGTGGCCGGGTCCTCCGGGATCGGGAGTGACGCAACAGGTATCCCACGTTCCGCCCGACACATTGGGTCCTTCGACCCATGCCGTATTGTGATAGATGATGCTGTATTGTCCCGTACCCTCGTAAACGCCGCCGCCGTAGTCCGCGGTATTCCATGCGACCGTGCAGAAATTCATATTTCCGTGCGCCAATCCTCCGCCCCGCGCGGCGGTGTTGTCATGCAAAAACACATTCACCAGGCGGCCCCCGTAAACGCCGCCTCCCGATGCGTGGGCCGAGCAGGATTCGATTACGCTATTCGATATGACGGAACCCGCGGCCGCCCAGATCCCCCCGCCGCTCTGTTCGTACGCGACATCGCCCCCCGCCCGCGTGGCCCCGCCTCTCACCGTGAATCCGGCCAGGGTTGCGTTGCTGCCCAGATACACGCCGCGAATGGCCGCGTCACCGATCGGCCCGCGGCCTTCGATGACGGTGTGTTCATGGCCGTTAACAGCCACCACCTGGATGGGTTTGTCGATGACCACCCGATTGGTCAGCGCTCCGTGATGTATGCGTCCGCCCGTATGGTAAACGCCGTTGGATACGTACACGATATTCCCGGGCATGGCCGCATCTATGGCCGATTGCAGATCGTTGGCGGCATCGGCCCACGTGATGTATGGCCAGACGTGTTGGCCACCCGGCGACACATAGTGAACAGGGGTAAATTCATACGCGCCCATATCCGGCGCCGGATCGCCATCCGGTGTTCCCGGCAACGATCGAGGAAGGCCCAGTAAATCCACATCGAGACCGGTCACTTGAGCGGAATCCACGGCCGGAGACCCCGGAAGCAGGTGAAATATGCCGTTCGCGGCATCTACGAATAGGGGATCGCCCGTAACATTGCCCGGGGCTTGCGGGTCCGGCGTGGTGCAACTGTACCGGCATATGGTGTTGAAATAGTTGGGCCAGCCGTCATCCGCGGAATTGAAATACAGAATCGAATTGAGCGCGGTTCCCCAGTAAATGCCTCCTCCGGTCTCCGTGGCGTGATTGTGCACAAGGGTTCCGTGCGTGATCGAAGCGTGCGCAATCCCGCCCCCTTGCCCCGCCCGGTTATTCACCACCAGCGCATTGGTCAGTGTCCCGCCATACACGCCCCCTCCCTGGAGGACGGCTGTGTTGTTGGATACAATGCACTGGGTGAGCGTGGCGTTGTAGGCGCCTCCGCCGTACAGGGCGCTGTTGCCAAACAAGGTCGAGTTGCGCACGTATCCGTTTCGGATTCCCCCGCCGTATAGGTGCGCGGTATTGCTCTGAATCACGCAATTCTTCACCATCCCACCGGGCTCGCACCATACGCCGCCGCCGCTTTGATCACGTTCCGGCGCGTTCCCGGTTCGGGTATGCCCGTTTACCAGGGTAAACCCGATCAGCCGTGCGCCCGCCGCCACGTACGCGCATCGAACGGCATTAGGCCCGGACGGACCGCGACCCACAATTATCGTGTGAGCGGGACCGTTCAAGCTGACGACATCCATGACGGTCGTAATCGCGATCCGGTTTGTAAGTCCGCCGTTCACCGAAGCGCCCCCCTGGTTGTACATTCCGTCATCCACCAGGACGACCCCGCCGGGAATGTTGGCGGCTATGGCGTCCTGGATATTCGTCGCGGCCTCCATCCAGTTGGTGAAGGGGAACACATGCAGGCCGGACGATGTGACATAATTGGTATAGCCGGGAAATACCTCAACGGAAACGGAATTGGACGCCGTGTGATCCGGGTTCCACGCCGTGACCGTGACCGTGTGGATGCCGGGCGTATCAAACGATCGTTCCAGAAAGGGCGTGTTGGATACGACGAAACCGTCGGAGAAATGCCAGACATAGGATTCCGGCCTTCCGTCCACATCGCACTTGAAAGACACGGATGCCCCGGTCACGGCGCGGTCCGTGTCGGCCTCCACCTCCACCGACAAGGCGCCGCCCAAACCGGGTGGATAATATTCGTCGCAACCCATATCCACTCCCTCACCCCAGATGCGCGGGCCGCCATCCAGATCGTAGTCGCCCATGGCAAATGCCAAGTGGCCCGCGTCTATGCAGGGGGAGTCGGCAACCAGTCGCCAATTGCGATAGCCCGAGAGGCCCGGGGGATCGGAAATATTGCCCGCACCTCCCACCAGTGGGGTTGTGCAGGAGTAGGAAACGCTTCCCCCGTCCACGTTCTTGTTCACATCCGCCGTGTTGTAGTAAATGATGCTGTTGCGTACCGTTGACTGGAACGTACCTCCGCCGCGTTCGGCGCGGTTGTTCATAATGGTGTTGTTGTGCAGTGTTCCCCGCCATACACCGCCTCCGTCGCGAGCGCTCACATTGTCCCGTACGACGGAATTGTGCATGATGCCGTCCGGCATGGTCAGGCCGCCGCCGGATCCTTCGCTGACGTTCTTTTGAATTACACAATTATTCACTTCCCCGCTTAACGTGTATATTCCTCCGCCCGTCCCCTCCGTGTAATTGTGCTCTATGATGGAATACCGGACCGAAGGGGAACGGCTGGCCGCCAGATGAATGCCCCCCCCGGTTATGGTGGATGTATTGTAGCGGATAATCGATTCGGTGATTTGAACGCCGGACGAGCGGTTCGCGGTGAACCCGCCTCCATCGGCGATCCCGCCGCCGCGCACACCGGCATTGTATTCGATGATGCATTTCTCGACGCGCACCGGAACATCGGGAAGGCTCTCGTCGAAGTTCGCGAACGCGAGCGAAATGCCGCTGTTCCTATTGCTGACGATCGTTGAAGCTCTGATCAGGAAATTACTGACCCGGGGAATTTGGATGGGGCCTCCCGTGGTATCGTTTTGCCTCAAGGACACGCCGGCGTCTCCGGACTCCGTGATGACGCAGTTGCTGATCCGGGTATCGACGGCACAGGTAGAAATGCCAATCTGTCCGCTTTTCCGCACAATCGTGTTGGTGACGATGAGCGTGGAATCGGCCACGATGCGCGGGGTGGTATAACTATCGATGCCGTTTTGTCCCGCATGGGTGATCAAGGAATTGTAGATCGCGCCGTATTCACTCTTGATGCCGTGCCGGGGCGCGTTGCTGATGGTGAATCCGTCCAGTGTGCCGAACATGAGAAATACGGCGTCCTGACCGGCCGGCAGGGCGCTGCCGTCCAGCATCACCGTGTCCCGGCCGCTCCGGGAGACGAGCGTGACCTGATTGGTTACCCGTACGGTGGATTCCAATACATAGACGCCGTTGGTGACCACTACCACATCGCCCGGATTACTGACGTCAATGGCGGATTGGATGTTCGTGGCGGCCTCGACCCAGTTCGTAAACGGGGCTACATGAAGGCCCGAGGGGGATACATAGCGGGTTTCCGCGGCCGCCGGCAGGGAGGTCGCCACGAGCAATGCGGCCGCCGTCTTCATCCAATTGCGTCCGGGATACCGGCTTGTCAGCGGCGTTTTCGCGGCCCGGATAAAGGTGCCTGCGTGACGGACCCCGCCATGAATGAACGCCATCATTGTACACAGAGTACGTGAAGGGAAATGGTCCGTCAAGGAATCCGACGGTGATCCGCGGTTCACCCCCACCGCACCGGTTCGCGGTCGGATCGGGAGATGAGGATCCGAACCGATGGCCCGAGTTGTTTTGAGAGGTTCTTCTTTAGAATCGGCAGATAGCCGCGTTCGGTGTGGGTATGTTCGCTGATTGCGACGATGGTGTCTTCGGCCAGGGCGGCCAGGATGTCGTGATGTTTCATCTCGCCGGTGACATACAGATCGGCGCGCGCTTGTGTGAGGACCGACGCCCCGGCGCCGGCACATACCGCGATCCGCCGAACCTTTTTCGCGCCCGTGCGCCCGGCGGGAAACGCAATGCGCATGCGGGGGAGCGTAAGATGCCGTTTGATGCGCTGGATCACGGTGCGTGCCGGAGTCGCCCGGGCCAGGACGACCAACCGCCCCGGGCCCTGTGCCGACTCGGAGAGGTCTTCATTGAGACCGGGCAGAATGGGAGTCCGGCGGCCTTCGCCGATGCCGTCCGCCAGCCAATCATTCACCCCGCCTTGTACGGCGTCCAGGGCTGTGTGCGGTGAATACACGGTGATTCCCGCCCGTATGGCTTCCAGCACGACCCGGTGTGACACATGGTCCATATGCAACCGTTGAACGGGTTCAAAGAGAACGGGGTGATACGAAACAATCAACGAACACTTCCGCCGTACGGCTTCAGCGAGCACCTGTTCCGTGAGGTCAATGGTCAGCATAACGGCGGCCACCGCCGCGTGGCGTCGCGGCGCCAGCAGGAGCCCCGCGTTATCCCATTCTTCGGCGAGGTGAAGCGGGGCGATTTCCTCAAGTGCGGCGATGACGCGCTTGAGGGGAAGCCCTTTGGATGCTGATTTTTCTTTCATGGGTCTACGGATTAAATAAGAAATGACATACGTCGCCGTCCTGTACGACATAATTCTTGCCTTCGATGCGCAGTTTGCCCGCCGCCCGGACCGCCGATTCCGATCCGTATTGTTCGAGGGCGGAAACCGGATAAACCTCGGCGCGAATGAAACCCTTCTCGAAATCCGTATGAATGATGCCCGCGGCTTGGGGCGCACGCGTCCCGGCGGCCATCGGCCAGGCCCTGATTTCCTTTCCCCCGGTGGTGGTGAAGAACGTGATCAAACCGAGCAGATCGAACATGGCTTGAATGACCCGGTCCAAAACGGGTTCCTTGAGATCCAGCGAAGCCATCATTTCTGTTCGGTCCGCTTCGTCCAGTTCCGCCAGTTCGGCTTCGAGGCGGGCGCAGAGCGGGAGGGCGACACCGCCGTTGGATTCTGCGAAAGCGCGGATGGCGTCGAATCGGGCCGAATCCGAGGGCGCTTCGTCCATATTGGCGATGTAGAGCATGCGCCGGGCGGTTAGCAATCCCAAATGGCGAAGTGTGTGCGCGTGTTCCGGGTCGCTTTCGGCCAGCAGGCGCGCGGGCCGGCCATCGGCCAACAGGGCATGACATCGTTCAAGAAGCGACAATCGGGTCCGGGCTTCCTGTTCCGGAAGGCGGGCGGCGCGGCGCGCCTTTTCCAATGCGCCTTCGATGAGTTGCAGGTCGGCGCACAGCAATTCCGTTTCCACGGTTTCGATGTCGCGCACGGGATCCATGGAGCCGTCCACGTGCGCCACCTGTTCATCCTCAAAACAGCGCACCACGTGGAACAGTGCATCCACCTCGCGGATATGCGAAAGGAATTTATTGCCCAGACCCTCTCCTTTATGGGCGTCGCGGACCAGGCCCGCGATGTCAACCAGTTGAAGGATGGCCGGGTAAACGGCCCCGGTTTCCACGTGTGCGCGAAGAATATCCAGGCGGGAATCCGGAACGGGGACAACGCCGACGTTGGGATCGATGGTGCAGAAGGGATATTGTTCAGCCGATACCCCCGCGCGGGTCAGCGCGTTAAACAGGGTGCTCTTTCCCGCATTGGGCAAGCCGATAATCCCTGTTTTCATTTGTAATCCGGAATGCATGTCGGGTTCATGCTAAACCTGTTTCCCGGTGGGTTCAATCAGGAAGAGGCCGTTGGAACAAGCGTTGCGCGCTCCAACGGCCTTTGTGTAATGGCGCCACACGCGCTCTTGACGGGATGCCCGCCCGTTGTGTTCAATAGACAGAATTTGATAACCACCGGGAGATGGAATGAGCCCCCAAAAGAAACAAACAGTAAAATCGGCGCATCGGCAGTATTCATCATTGGTCACGGATGGCCTGGCGCGAGCGCCCAGCCGCGCCATGTTGCATGCGGTCGGGTTTTCCAACCAGGATTTCCGGAAATCGCAGGTGGGAATCGCTTCCACCTGGAGCATGGTGACGCCTTGCAATATGCATATCGACCGGTTGGCGCTTGAGGCCGAGGCCGGCGTGACCCGTGCGGGCGGCAAGGCCCTGACGTTCGGGACCATCACCGTGTCGGACGGTATATCCATGGGCACGGAAGGCATGAAGTATTCCCTGGTGTCGCGCGAAGTGATTGCCGATTCCATTGAGACGGTGATGGGGTGCGAATGTCTGGACGGCCTGGTCGCCATCGGCGGGTGCGACAAGAACATGCCCGGGTGCCTGATGGCGATGGCCCGGTTGAACCGGCCTTCCGTGTTTGTGTACGGAGGCACGATCCTGCCCGGCGTGCACAAGAAGAAGGATGTGGATATTGTTTCGGTGTTTGAAGCCGTCGGCGCGCGGGCGCGCGGGGACATCAGCGATCGGGAACTGAAGCAGATCGAATGCTGTGCCATTCCGGGCGCGGGATCCTGCGGCGGAATGTATACGGCCAATACGATGGCCTCGGCGATTGAAGCCATGGGGATGAGTCTGCCGAACAGTTCCGCGCAGACTGCCGTGTCCGAAGACAAAAAGAAGGATTGCCGCGAGGCCGGCCGGGCCGTGATGAACATGCTCAAACGCGGCATCCGGCCGCGCGATATCATGACCCGCGAAGCGTTTCTGAACGCCATTGTCATGGTTACGGCACTGGGCGGATCCACCAATGCCGTTCTGCATTTGCTGGCCATGGCGCATGATGCACAGGTCCGTTTAAACCTGGATGACTTTACCCGTATTGGAAGGAAAGTCCCGGTTGTTGCCGATCTCAAACCCAGCGGCCGGTATGTCGTGGCCGACCTGGTCAGGATCGGCGGGACGGTGCCCCTGATGAAGATGCTGATCGAGGAAGGTCTGATGGATGGCGATTGCCTGACCGTTACCGGCAGAACCATGAGGGAAAATCTGAAAAAGGCGAAACCCTACCCGGCCAAACAGGACATCATCCGGCCGTTGTCGGATCCCATCAAGAAGACCGGACACATCGTGGTGCTCTACGGGAACCTGGCGCCGGAAGGGGCCGTGGCGAAGATCAGCGGGAAAGAAGGCACCCGGTTTACCGGCAAGGCCCGGGTGTTTGAAACGGAAATTGATGCCCTGGACGCCATCCTGGACGGATCCATCAAAAAGGGACATGTCATCGTGATCCGTCGTGAAGGGCCGAAAGGCGGTCCGGGCATGCGCGAGATGTTGTCGCCGACATCCGCCGTGATGGGGCGGGGGCTCGGCCGGGAGGTGGCGTTGATTACGGACGGTCGTTTTTCCGGCGGGAGTCACGGGTTTGTGGTTGGCCACATCACACCGGAAGCGCACGTGGGCGGACCGCTGGCGGTGGTCCGGAACGGCGACACCATCACGATTGACGCGGATCGGCGCGAGCTCAACCTGGACATTTCGGATTCCGAATTGAGGAAACGGCTGTCGAAGTGGAAACAGCCCCGGTTGCGTTACCGGCGCGGGGTACTGGCGAAGTACGCCAAGCTGGTTACGTCCGCTTCGGAAGGCGCGGTGACGGACAAGGACACCTGAATCACTCGTAGCGCGGTTCGGCGTGGTAGGTCCACCGTGCAATGCTCTCGTAGTCGGGATGATCGGCCACGGAGGGGTGCCGGTATCCCCCCATCATGCGGCCTTGGTGCACGATAAACACGCCCGGCATTTGGAAGAGTTCTCCGACCACCCGGCCGAATCCGTGCCCGGCAAGGATGGCCGCTTGGAAAGTGCGCCACCAGATGCGCATGCTGAACAGCTGAGAGAAGCTGCCCTTGTTCAATCCGAACGCCCGGTATAGCGCGCAGCGGGGATCGCTGACACGGGGGAGATCATCCAATTGATATCGAGTGAAAAAGGTGCGCGCCGCCTCGTCCGTTCCCATATGAACAAGCAGGATGCGAAGTCCGCTGGCTTCGATGGCTTGACGTTTGCGAGACAGTTCGGAGAGCGCTTCGCGGCAGAACGGGGACCCGAAATGCCGTAAAAACACCAGCATCAAGGGGCTGGTTTGAGACAGCGCATTCAGGGTGATACCTTCCTGTGTCGTATATCGCTCCAGTTGCTCGTCAATCGCGGGGGTGTCCCATGCAGGTCCCGTGTACGGGGGCGGTTGTTTGGCCGCCTCGATGAGGATAACGGCGAAAAAAGGCAGCCAGATTACACTGCCCAGCAATAAGATGGGAACAACGCGGGTGTCGAGGAGTCCGCCTGTGAACAGGCAGATGAAGCCGAACACGGCTAATAGTTTGACGGTAAATCCCACAAAGACAACGATCCAGTGACGAAACGGATTGGTGGCCGCGATAAGATAAGCCAGCCCGAATACACCGATCATCAGCCCCATGTACTGCCAGACTTCGACGGGCTGGACGTAATCAAACCCCGCCCACCGCATGGAGACATGCGGAGCCGCAATCGAAGTGAGCCCCATTACAAAACTGCCCAGACCGATGATGACGAGTACAACCCGCATCCACGGTTTGGGTCCGTATGTGGAAGTGTGCATCTGCATAGTGCCGTCAATCTACAACAAACCGGCCATGGGGTAAAGCTCTAGAACGCCGGGCGAATGATCGGCCCCCGCATTGACAGGGCGATAGGATGGATATATGTATTCAATAGTAGTGGGAGAGCGATATGAGGGACATACTTATCTACGTGGTTGCGGTGACCGTTGTAGTGGCCCTGTCCGCCTTGGCCATGTCGGTTGGGGTGATTTTTCGAAACAAGGGTTTTACGTCGTGCGGTTGCGCCCGTACAAAATTTCGCGGGGAAGACATTCGTTGTCCCGCTTGTCCGGACAAGGATGAGGAAGACGCCGACGATACGTCAAAATGACGATGTGAACACTGTGTTTATGCCCCCTGATCCGGTCTGGTCCATCTCATGATCCGGCGGGTCCAGCGGCCCCGCCCTACCAAGCCGGAATCAGTTGAAGTCATTCCAGACATATGGCCAATCTTCCGGGACGGATACCAAATTCTTCCGAACCGGATTCATACGAATGTAAGCCGCTTTTTCAATGCGGCATTCGTTGTTTCGGAGCCGATGATCAAAGAAGTCCCGTTGCCAGCGAATACCGGTTCCCTTGGCCGTATATTCTTTCCATTTGGAAATGGTGTGACGAATGTTCCGGGGGCGGGGAAATGACATCAGGGCATGAAGATGGTCCGGCATAAGGAGAAGAAGATGTGTTCCCCAAATACCATGCCTCTGACGATGCACAAAAGATTCGCGGATCGCAGCGGCAATTGCGGGAACGCACAGAATGTTTGTCCCCCGTATTGATGTGTTGATGGTGATGAAGAAGACAGCGTCATCGGGGACCCATGGGGGAATGGCATGGGGAAGTTTCTTCCTTTTGGGGACGGTATCATGCATGTGAACATTAATCCACGGAGGAGTCATTGACGGCAAGTTGAATGTGGGTTGTGTCCCATTAGTTTCATCTCATGATCCGGCGGGTCCGGCGGCCCCGCCCTACCAAGCCGGAATCCGCCGTGGGAAGGGTAGGGCGCGGGCGCCGCACGCGCCGGAAGCAGGATTCGGTCCGGTCCATCGCATATCCCGGCGGGTCCAGCGGCCCCGCCCTACCAAGCCGGAATCCACCGCGGGAAGGGTAGGGCGCGGGCGCCGCACGCGCCGGAAATCAGGATCCGGTCTGCCGCCGGCGGATCATTCCCCGATCACGGTGACGGTAATTTCCCGGTTTCTCGGCTTGATGTCGCATTCGAGATGAATGACTTGTTGCCAGGTGCCCAGGACGAGACGGCCCTGACGGACGGGTACCGTGAGCGAAGGCCCCAGCAGGGTAGCCTGGAGGTGCGAGTGCGCGTTTCCATCGTGCCAGGCTTGTTCATGTCCGTAGTTTCGGCCGGGCGGAATCAGCTTGTTCAATATGGCCGGCAGGTCCTTCTCCAGTCCGGGCTCAAATTCTATGGCGCCGATGGCGCCGGTGCTCCCGACGTTGAATATATGCGCCAGCCCCGTCCGGATTTCCGATCGTTCGATCATCTGCTGGATGCGATCGTCCAGCCGGTGCATGTCCCCGTGTCCTTTCGTGGAAAGTTGAATGGTATCCTGGTACATCATCCATGTTCTCCCCTGGCAGGTATTCCCAGCAACGACTCGATTTCACCGACCCGGTTCATGCGAAGCGCCTGCTGTGTTTTATCCCGGACTTCTTCGAAGGTCACGTCCGTGATGACCGGTTGAATTCCGGGTATGGAACGGGGGTTCAGGCTCAATGTCTGTATGCCCAATCCAATGAGCACCGGCGCCATGTGGGGGTCCGCCGCCATATCGCCGCAAACGGACACTTCGAGCTGATGGCGTTCGGCCGCCTGTACGATACGGTCCATGGCCCGCAGGACGGCGGGATGATGGGGTTGATACAAATCGGCAATAAACTCATTGGTGCGATCCACGGCCAGCACATACTGAACAAGATCGTTGGTGCCGATGCTGATGAACCGGACAACGGGGGCCAGATCGTCAATCATTTCGATGGCGGACGGCAGTTCGATCATGATGCCCAGCTCGGGATGCGGATGGTGCGCTATGCCTTCCTGCTCGAGCTGTTGCCGCGATTCAAGGACCACGTCCCGGGCGGCGATAAAATCATCCAATGAGGAAATCATGGGGAACATGATGCGCAGGCGATGCCCCTCTCCGGCGCGAAGCATGGCCTTGATCTGCTGAATAAATATGCTTCGGTTCCGCAGGGAAAAGCGAATGGCGCGCAGTCCCAGGAATGGGTTGGTTTCCTTCAGGTTCCGGGCATAGGAAAGAAACTTGTCGCCGCCGACATCCAGTGTGCGCAGTGTGACCGGCTTGCCCGCCATGTGTTCAAAGATCTTTCGATATACGCGGTACTGCTCTTCCTCCGATGGAAAGTCGTTGCGCACGATGAAGGGGAACTCGCTTCGGTATAATCCGATGCCTTCCGCTTTCATTCGGTCAACCATTCTGAGCTCACTCAGTATATTGATGTTGGCCTGGAGCACAATTCGGCGGCCGTCGCGCGTAACGGTCTGTTCCCGGATGTCCGGTGTTCCTTCCCGGTCCTGCGGCGACGTCTCCAGCAGCGCGCGATAATGGTTCAGGACTTCGTCCGACGGATCGATAAATACATTGCCCTGGTCGGCATCCAGCAGGACGGCTCGATCCTCTCCGATTTCGAGGAGCCGGGGTTCGTCAACCAACACGGTGGGGATCTGCAGGGAATTGGCCAGAATGGATACGTGAGAGGTGAGATTCCCCCCGATATGAACCAGTCCGGCGGCTTTCTGGGTGGCGAGTTTCAGGAGCACGGAGGGCAGAAGGTCCTCGGCGATCAGGATGCGCCCCGCATAATCCGCCTGGCTGGGATCATGCACCATCAGGTTCATCAGAAGGCGGTGTCCAAGATCCTGCATGTCCTGAACTTTTTCGCGAAGATTGGGATTGGAGGTGGCTTTAAAGAGATTGATGTAATGTTTGACGACCTGCGCCACGGCTTTCTGAGGCGGCGTTCCCTGTTCAATGGTCTTGATGATTCGGCCGGAAAATTCGGCATCCTTCAATATCAGAAGGTGCGCGCTGAATATCAAGGAGGCCACATCCGAGAGTTCGCTTTCCAATTCTTTCTGTAGTTCGGTCAATTGCCCCTCGGTTTCCTTGAGCGCCTGATAGAAGTCATCCAGTGTGCGCGGGGCGGGATCGTTTTCAAACGCTTCAAGAGAGGCCTCGACGTTTCGCCCGATAACGGAGGATTTTCCCAGGGCGATGCCGTCGCAGGCGCATTTGCCCCGCACAAGCTGCAGCGCTTCGACCTCCACCGGCACGGCGTCCGCTTCACCCTGACGGAGTTGCAGGTCGTGAATGTCCATCAATAATTTGGCGCTCTCAATGGTGGTGGCAAGCTGTGCGGCAATGGCGCGTAACGCCTTGAGATCGTTGTCATCGAAGTAATCCGGCTGCGGATCCTGCACAACCAGGACACCGATGCGGTTCAGGCCGCGCAGGATGGGGACCGCGAGGAACGCTTCGTATGGCTGTTCTTCGAGATAGGGGAAGCGCTTGAAATTCGGATTCTGAGAACTCCGGGCCTCCCGGATGGGCCGGAGCTCTTTCAGCACCAGGCCGGTCAGCCCTTCGCCGAGCTTCAGGCGAATATTGCCCACGGCCTCGGACTTTAAACCCTGGGTGGCGCGGAGTACGATTTCATTTTGATCCTCTTCGTAGAGGTAAATCGAGCAGACGGCTGCTTTCATGTGCCACGCGATGATGCGGATAACCGTATCCAGGAAATTCTCCAGGCTGCTGCTCTTTTCGAACAGTCCCGCCCGTTCCGCAATATCGCAGATCAGGTCAACATTGTCTTTGTTACGAGGCATCGTGTTCCTTTTACTGATACGGCCCGGGCAGGGTCCCGGGACGGGTCCGATCCGTCACCACTCCTCAAACGAGGTTATATCCCTGAATCCCCTGCTGAATCGATGGCCGAATGTGCCGTCTTCCCGCCGGTATATGAACAGAGCCTCGACTTCAGGGTGTTCATCGATCCAGTGCAGGCCGTTTTCAAGTCCCATCACGAACACGGCCGTGGCGATCCCGTCGGCTTCCAAACAGGTGGGGGCGGCCACGGTTACACCTCCGAGACGGTGTCGTACGGGTTTTCCTGTTCGTGGATCCAGGATATGGGCGTATGGGTCGCCGTCGGGGTCTTCATGGAAGCTGCGGTAATCACCGGATCCCGCCAGGGCCATTCCCGAAACGTGGGCGATCCCCGCGAGCGCGGTTCCGGGCGGAGCCGCCGGATCAGCCTGCTCGATTCCGATTCGCCACGCCTGTCCCTTGTGATTATGGCCGGAAACCACCAGGTCTCCCCCGATTTCAACGTAATGATTGGTCAGGCCTTTTTGTTTCAGGAGCACCCCGATTTGATCGGCGGCATAACCCTTGGCGACGGCGTTGAGGTCCAGGGTTGCTTCGGGTATTCGTTTCTGTATCCGGTCATCGGCAGGCACCGCGATGTGCCGGTGGCCGGTGATCCGTCGAACTTCCTCGATCTGTTCGGCATCCGGAACAGATCCCGGCCGGCCCTCGGGGCCGAATCCCCACAGGGCCAGGACAGGAGCGATCGTGGGATCAAAGGCGCCGTCGGTACGCTCAGCCAGTTCGAGGGCGTAACGGGTCACCCGGGCAAAATCCGGGGAGACGGGAAACGGTTCGAGGGATCGGCTTTGATTGAAGCGCGTGATTTCACTGTCCGGCAGATAGAGGGACATTTGATCGTTCATCTGCGCCAGCCGTTTCTCGATCCCGGCGCGCAGATCACGCGCCTCCCGTTGTGTGAGTGGGGAGTCCGCGATGCGGACGACGTAATGGGTTCCCATGGTTCGCCCGGTCCAATGCAGGTGGTCCGGACCGTTGGGATCGCGCACGAAATAGTGATACACGAACAGCGCCATCAGCACGAACAGCGTGAAGAGCGTCTTCCAGGGATGGAACGGTCTGGGTTGAATGATGGTCATCACCCGAATTCGTCGTAGGCGATCATGTCTTGTTCGACGCCGAGGTCGAACAGCATTTTATTGCAGGCGGCGATCATGGGCGGCGGGCCGCAGAGGTAGAATTCGATCTCGTCGGGATCCGGATGCTGCTTGAGGTAATGGTCGTATACCACGGAGTGAATAAACCCGACCGGGCCGTCCCACTGATCCTCCTCTTTGGGTTCGCTTAACGCCATATGGAAGGAAAAGTTCGGGAATTCCTTTTCAATGGCCTTGAATTCCTCGACATAAAAAAGCTCACGCAGGGAACGGCCTCCGTACCAGAATGAAACCTTGCGTTCCGTCTTTTTCGTGTGGAACAGATCGAAGATATGACTGCGCATGGGGGCCATGCCCGCGCCGCCGCCGATAAACAGCATTTCCCGGTTCGTATCTTTTGCATAGAACTCGCCGTACGGGCCGCTCATCGTGACCTCGTCACCCGGTTTCAGGGCGAAGATATACGTCGACGCCACACCGGGCGGCACGCCGGACATGGCGGGCGGCGGCGTGGCAATCCGGACGTTGAGTATGACCCGGTTGCCCTCCGCGGGATGACTCGCCATGGAATAGGCGCGATAGCACGGTTCGGTGTTCGCCAGCGTGTATTTCCAGAGGTCGTGCCTGTCCCAGTCTTCCCGGAATTTCTCGTTGATATCGAAATCCCGGAACGAAATATCAAAGGCCGGAATATCGATCTGGATATAGCCGCCGGCTTGAAAGTCGAGGTTTACGCCCGGCTCAAGTTCAACGACCAACTCCTTGATGAAGGTGGCCACGTTGCGATTGGAGCGGACGGTTCCCTTGAATTTCCTGATTTCCAGGACGTCTTCGGGAACACGGATTTTCATGTCGCTGCGGACCTTCACCTGGCAGGAGAGGCGCATGCCCTTGCGGGCCTCCTGCTTGTTGATATGGCCGGTTTCGGTGGGCAGAATCTCCCCGCCGCCTTCCTCTATCATGCACTTGCACTGGGCGCAGGTTCCGCCCCCGCCGCATGCGGAGGGAAGAAAGACCCGGTTATCGGCCAGTACGGCCAGCAGGTTCGAGCCGGGGGAAGCCTCAACGGACTTGTGCCCGTCGTTGATGTCGATCGTGACGTTTCCCGACGGTGTCAGTTTCCGGGATATGACGACCAGGCCCACCACCAACAGCATGATGATGCCGGTGAATACGACGGTACTGACCAGTACATTGACAACCATATTGCCCATGATTATAGATCGATCCCCGCAAAACACATGAAAGCCATCGACATTAAACCCGTAAGGATCATGGTCATGCCCAATCCCTGCAGGCCCGGCGGAATGTCGGAGTACCGGATCTTCTTCCGGATGGCCGAGATGCTGATGATGGCCAGCGCGAAGCCGGACCCGGCCGCTACCCCGTAGACCGCCGCTTCCGAAAAGTCGTACTGACGTTCCACCATGAAGAGCGAACCGCCCAGGATGGAGCAGTTGACCGTAATCAGGGGTAGAAAGATCCCGAGCGAGTGATAGAGGGCCGGCACGTAGCGGTCGAGAATCATTTCCACCACCTGCACCGTGCAGGCGATGACGGCGATGAAACTGATCAGGTTGAGAAACGAAAGATCCAGTGTGGCCAGCACCGGGATGCCGGTCCACGCCATCGCGCCTTCCGTGAGAAAGTAGTGCTGAATGAACCAATTGAACGGGACGGTCAGCCCCAGTACACAGATAACGGCCAGGCCGAGACCGGTCGCGGTTTCGATCTTCTTGGAGCAGGCCAGGAACGAGCACATGCCCAGGAAGTAGGCGAGCACGATATTCTCGATGAATATGGTTCGGACAGCCAGACTGATCAGTTCCATGTTGTTCTCCTGCGTCTTCTAATCATCCTTGAAATTGCCCGTGAGGGTTCGTTGAATCCAGATAATGATGCCCAGGATCAGGAAGGCCCCGGGGGCCAGGACCGCCAATCCGTTGCCGTAGTACGCCTCCGGAAGCACCCGTACGTGATACCAGGTACCGCTGCCGAGAATTTCCCGGCCCGAGGCCACCAGCAACAGGATCACACTGTAGCCGAGCCCGTTGCCCAGGCCGTCCATGAGCGAGGGGCGGACCGGGTTCTGCGTGGCGAACGCTTCGGCCCGTCCCATGATAATGCAATTGGTGATGATGAGCCCTACAAAGATGCTCAATTGACGGCTCATCTCGAATAAGTAGGCGCGGAGAATCTGGTCGGTCAGCACGACCAGCGAAGCAATGACCGTGACCTCGACGATCATGCGGATCTTGCCCGGAATCAGGTTGCGCATGGCCGATATGATCACATTGGATAGTGTGAGCACGGAAATAACGGCCAGCGACATGACAAAGGCGGTGTCCACCTGGACGGTTACCGCGAGCGCGGAACAGATGCCCAGCACCTGGATCGTGATCGGATTGTTGTCCGATAACGGGTCGGTTATGATTTTTCTGGTGGTTGCCATGACGTTGTTATTTTGTATCGTTCCGGTTTCGATCCTGTTTCACCCACCCCTGTATCCCCTCCAAGGAGGGGAGAACCGTGTTCCTTTTCATAAACAGAATCTTAATCCTCCACGGCGATATGGATTCAAATCCTACTGATTTCGAATATTTTCAAAAAAACGGTTATACAATTTAAAATCCCGGGTAATAAATTCCGCCACGCCCTGCCCGGTAAACGTAGCCCCGCTAATACCGTCTACGGCATGATCGATCCGGTCGGGGTACTGCACGTCGGCGCGGCCCTTGGCGACCTTGAACTCCACGGGTTCGCCGTCCTGGTACAGCACCTTGCCCTTAAACTGCTCCCGGAACCAGGGTCTCTCGATTTCGGCACCGAGTCCGGGGGTTTCACCGTGTTCATAAAACGTAATGCCCGCAATGGTGGCCAGGTCCGTCTCCAGCGCGATATAGCCGTAAATGGTGGACCAGAGCCCGTAGCCGGAAATGGGGAAGGCATAGCGCCGAACGTCCCCGTTCTCCTCCCATAGATACAGCGGAAGCTTTATTTTATTGCGGATATGCCGGGGATCGACGTCCGCGCGTGTGAGTCCCGGAATAATCTCGGCGGTTTCCGCGTCGATGATCACTTCACGGATATTCTGTTCCACCACACGATCCACATCCTCGGGGGTAAAACGCGTTCCGTCCTCATGCCGGATTTCCACCCCGAACGCAAGCAGCACGTTGCGTTTGCGGTCGAATTCGACCATTCGCTGTTGACGGTCCCGCAACGCGGCCGCCGTCGCGGACAACAGCATGCTGCAAACGGCCAGCACGATGAACGCGAACAGGAAAGTCTGTTTATCGCTCTTGGGTTTGGACATACGTCAAACTCTCTTCCCGGGCTTTCTTTCTCCGTGTGCGTATATGTGCCTGGAGCACGTAATGGTCGATGACCGGCGCCATCACGTTCATGAACAAAATCGCCAGCATAACGCCCCCGGGAAACGCCGGGTTGGCGACCCGGATGATAATAACCAATATACCGATCAATACCCCATATATCCACTTTCCTTTTGCCGTGGCAGCCGCGGACACCGGGTCGGTGGCCATGTACACGGCGCCGAAGGCAAAGCCGCCGTAGACCAGGTGATAATGAAACGGAAGCTGGGTGAACGAACTGTAGGTTTCCGCGGGCAGCCGGTTCAGAAGGGTACTGCCGATAAAAAGGCCGATGACGCAACCGGCCATGATGCGCCACGAGCCCACACCGGACACGATCAGGATGACCGCGCCAATGAGGCAGGCGAAGAACGCGGTTTCCCCGATACTGCCACCGGTCAGCCCGACGGCCATGGTCCACCATTCAAATCCCTGTTCGGATAGATATTCGACGATATTCACGCCCCGGGGCGCTACCGCGGCCGCGCCCAGCGGGGTGGCGCCGGTGAATCCTTCCACCACGTTTTCAGGGTCCTTCACCACGGACCAGATACCGTCACCCGAGATTTCATTCGGATAGGCGAAAAACAGGAACGCGCGCGCGGTCAAAGCCGGATTCAGCACGTTGAAGCCGGTGCCGCCGAAGATCTCCTTGCCGATCACCACGCCGAAGGCGATGCCGGCCGCCACCTGCCACAGCGGAATGGTCGGTGGCAACGTAAGCGGAAAGAGAAGGCCCGTGACCAGGAATCCTTCGTTGATGTCGTGCCGGCGGATGATGGAGAACAACACTTCCAGTGTTCCGCCGACCACATACGATACCAGCACAATGGGAAGAACAATGCCCGCGCCCCGCCATAGATGATCGAGCCACCCCATATCCGGAATTTGATTCACGTAATGATACTGTTGTCCGGCATTGAACATCCCGAACAGGAATGGAGGAATAAGGGCGATCACCACGGTAATCATCATGCGCTTCGTATCGAGGGCGCCGCGGATGTGAGGGGCGTGCCGGGTTGTCTCCGCCGGTGTGAACAGAAACGTATCCTGCGCCTCAAACAGGGGGTAGAGTTTTTCCAGTTTGCCGCCCGGCATGAAGAGCGGCTTTATGTTCTCCATCTGTTTGAGCAGAAATTTCACCTAAATGCCCTCCTGCTCAATTTCGTCCAGTCCCTGGCGGATGATGTGGCTCAACTCCATCTTCGAGGGACAGATAAAGGAGCACAGGGCAAAATCCTCCGGATCGGTCTCGAGGATGCCCAGCGCAATGGCTTCGTCCGTGTCGTGGGCCAGCACGGCCCGGACAAGGAAATCCACCATGATATTCATCGGCATCACGGTATCGTACAGGCCGGTCAGCACCATGGCGCGGCGGCTCCCGTTCAGATTGGAATTCAGGTTCCAGGCGTGATTTCGCCGGAACCAGGTGGACAAAAATGTCCGCGACGGGCTGTATCGGTTCCACCCGGGCGCGAACCACCCCATGAAGAGTCGTTCACGTTCTTCCGGAATTACCGTGAGGCCGGAGCCGTAAAAGGGGAGTCCTCCGCCGGCATCAACCTCGGCGCCGGAGAGGCCGTCGCCGCAGACGATGCGGTGCTCGCCGTCCCGGAGCCGCTCCTCGAGCAGCGGAGCCAGGGCGGCCCCGTGGCGCAGGCGGTAATAGCGACAGGCTTCAGGGCGTACGCCCGGGCCGCCGAATGAGATCGTGCGGTCCGCAGGATATTCTCCGTCCAGGAAAAGCCGGCCGATGGTGATCAGGTCCACGGCGCGCACCACCCACACCTTGTCGTGCGGGTCCATGGGGTCGACATGATGGATATGCACACTGGAATTCCCGGACGGATGAGGCCCGCTGAACGCATGGATCTGGACATTTCGGGCCTCTGTCACGGCCTTGGAGGAATTTTCCGCTTCCGCGGCGAGGCACAGGTGCACATCGCCATCCGTCAGGCGCGTCAGGAGATCCAGCCCCGCTTGGAATGCCTGTTCATGTCCCTTTACGATTACATGAAAATCAGGCTGAAACGGGGCCGTATTCATGGCGTTCACAAAAATGGATTTTGGCGTGGCTTCCGGATCGGCAATCCTGGAAAAAGGCCGCTGTTTGATATGCGCCCAGAACCCCGTGGCCAGAAGGTGCCCGATGATTTCGGCCCGGTCCAGGCCGGATATCTGTTCCGGCGAATACTTCTTGAAGGCCTCCACCTCTTCCTTCGAATCCAGGCGAATGGTGATCCGTTCGATAACGCGGCGCGGGCCATACTTGATTTCCTCCACCCGGCCGCCGCCGGGTGACAGAAATTGCAGCGCCGTGAGGCGCTTGTTGAAAAACAGCGGGGAACCGCGCTTGACGGCGGCTCCCTCCTCAACGAGAAGCTTGGCCTTAACGCCTTCAAATTCAGCGGGATGGACATATACGGTGTCGGTTGGAAGAACATGGGGTTCGATCGTTGGACCGGGTTTCCCCGACAACGGAATATCCAATCCCTTTTTAATGCGTATCGAATTCATGTTCTGAACGTGTCTCACTGCTCCAAACGGCCCAGGGTCCGCTGGAGACCCGGACCCATATCGCGCTCCATGTACGCGTTCCAGGCTTCGCGAACCTCCGGCCATGGGGCCAGAAGCTCCTCCGCTTCGCGGCACAGCCCTTTGATTTCGTGAACGGGATCGACAGACTCATGTTCGTTCACAAAGTTCATGGCCGTGATCTTCTTGCGGGCGTCGTCCGTGCCCAGGGTTTTACCCGAGCTTTCCGGCGAGCCCACCGCATCGAGGATGTCATCCGCCAATTGATAGGCCGTGCCCACTCGATAGCCGGATTCGGCCAGGGCTTTTCCCAATTCCTCGTTGTGTTGAGCGCAGGCATAACCGGCAAACGCGAAAAGCGAACCCGTTTTGGAGCGGGCCACCCGGACATAATCGTTCCAGGATACGCGGCCCCCGCGCTGAATCAATTCCTGCTCCGATTCCGCCATGCACATTTCAGAAGCGTAGGTAACCATGGGTTGCGCAAGCGCCATGCCTGTCCGGCAGATGATATCCATGGATTTTATGAGCAGGAAATCGCCCAGCAAAATGGCCGCCGGAACGCCGCGCTCGACCCAGAAAGCAGGCGCGCCCCGCCGGATGCGACCTTCGTCAATCACATCATCATGAATAAGACTGGCGGCATGGATCATTTCAACGGCGGTGGCGGCATACACCAGTGTTTCGGGATCGGCTCCCGTGGCCGTACCGACACGGAAAACCAGGCGCGACCGCAACATCTTGCCGGACGCGAGAATGGCCGGGTTGTCACGAACAAGATCGTTGAGCGAGGACGAGGAAAAACAGTCCAGCAAAAGTGTGCGGACCTGTTTGAGTCGGTCATCCAGATGTAGATCGTCCGTTATCATGTGCAATAGGCTCCTGCAGGATGGACTATGCAAAACCCCACCATGAAGCGTCAAGCGTCAGCTTAATCCGGTCTTTCCTGTACACCTGCTCGAAACGGATACGGGAATACGCTTACGCGCTCATCCCGGAGAAGATAACGCAAGGTCGTGAATGCGCAAGGACGAGAGCGGTTCCGTCGAGCCCGTTCGCAGGGGCGTCACGTTCCGCGTGGGCGCGGATTCTCCCGAAGCCCGTGAAAGAGCCGTTTCCGGAATGGGCAGGGACGGCGGCCCTGCCCGGCCGGAAACGACCGAGGGAAAAGGGATGCGGGCATGGTACAAGCTTGCATAACGGGAGAATTTCGAACAGGGTACGGTTTTCCAATATCAACAGGAAACCCGGATATTCAGGACGGATCACGTGAGAAGGAGCTTATGGAAGAACTGAAGAAATCATCGAAATTCAAGGGACCGGAAGGGCCGGTTGTGCTGGTCGTCATGGATGGAGTGGGAATCGCGCAGGATCCCGCCGGCGATATGGTCCACGCCGCCACCAAACCCCATCTCAACTGGTTGGACACGCATGCGGTATGTTCGCGGCTCAAGGCGCACGGGACGGCGGTCGGAATGCCGGATGATTCGGATATGGGCAACAGCGAGGTGGGCCATAACGCCATTGGCGCCGGACGGGTCTTCAAGCAGGGCGCCAGCCTGGTCAACCATGCCATTAAATCACGGGGCCTGTTCGAGGGGGAGGTGTGGAAGGAATTGATGGAAAATTGTCGGGAGCATGACAGCGCCCTGCATTTCATCGGCCTGTTGTCGGATGGCAATGTGCATACGCATATCGACCATCTGGAAGCCCTGCTGAAAGAGGCCGGGGAGAGCGGGATCAGGAAGGCCCGCGTACATACGTTGCTGGACGGGCGCGATGTGCCGCCCTCGTCGGCGCTGGAATATATTGATCGCCTTGAACAATACCTGGAGAAGTTGAATGAGCACGGCGAACGGGATTATCGGATCGCTTCCGGCGGCGGCCGCATGAAAATCACCATGGACCGGTACAATGCGGACTGGGACATGGTCCGGCTTGGCTGGGAAACGCACGTGGCCGGAAAGGGCCGGGGATTTGCCTCGGCACGCGAGGCCGTGGAGGCGTTACGAAAGGAAAAGCCGGGTATCATCGACCAGGACCTCCCGCCTTTTGTCATCGTTGAGAACGATCAACCTGTCGGACCGATCCGGGATCACGACAGCGTGATCGTATTCAATTTCCGGGGCGATCGTGCCATCGAGATTTCCCGGGCGTTCGAGGAGGGAGAGGATTTCGACGAATTCGAGCGCGAACCGAACCCGGACGTGAAATACGCCGGGATGATGCAATATGACGGGGATCTCCAGATTCCGAAAAAGTACCTCGTCAGCCCGCCCGCCATTGATCGCACCATGGGGGAATTCCTGTCCCGGGCCGGGATCCGTCAACTGGCCATCAGCGAAACGCAGAAATACGGCCATGTGACCTATTTCTTCAACGGCAACCGTTCGGGCAAGTTCAATGACAAGCTGGAGGAATACATCGAGATTCCGGGAGACAAGGTCTCTTTCGACGAGCGGCCCTGGATGAAGTCCGCTGAGATTACCGACAAGGTGGTCGAAGCCATCCGCGGGAACAAGCATCGTTTCATCCGGTTGAACTATCCGAACGGCGACATGGTCGGGCATACGGGCAACTGCCTGGCCGTGGAAATCGCGGTGGAATCGGTGGATTTGGGAGTGGGACGGTTGATGGAAGCGGCCCGGGAAAGCGGCGCGATTCTCGTGGTAACGGCCGATCACGGCAATGCCGACGATATGTACGAACGCAGCAAGAAAACCGGCGAGATCGCGCTGGATCCGGAAACCGGCGAACCCAAAGCCAAAACCAGTCATTCCCTCAATCCCGTTCCCGTGTATATCTACGATCCGGCCGGAACGGCCAATGTACGGTTGTCGGAACACAAGAATCTCGGCATCACCAGCCTGGCGGCCACCTGCCTGAAACTACTCGGGTTCGAGCCTCCGGAACATTACGATCCCAGCATCGTGGAGGTAGGATAGACGGGACACGACCCGCAGGGACGGAGACCCGAACCTGATTAGGGTGCATCCGGATTCCGATATACAGGCGCCCGGTATGAATCCAAGATCTCCATCATCTCCATATCTTCCGGAGGAAGGAGTTTCTGGATTTCCGGGTAGGTGTCGGGGGCATCGGGATTGGGCGGCAAGTGTGCAATCCACTCCGCGAGCAGGGCGCCTCCGTGGCCGTCATAGGATGCGATGAAGTTCCGGAACGTTTCGGACGCCTCCTCGTCTGCCCGGTCGCTGATAATGCGCCAGATAAAGAGGGGAACGCGGTGATCCGCGCAAACCGCGGCCAGCCCGAACGAATTCATATCCACCGCCTCGGCTTCCATAAGATGCCGCAGGCGTGTCCGCTCGCTCTCCGACGCAATAAATGCCTCGCCCGATGTGAGCGTGATCATGGTGGGGGTGTATGTGTCGGGGTGTAGCCCGGCCTGCTCCTCCAGGGTTTCAAACGGAAGCGCGTCCCAGTCAAAATCCCAGGCCGCCCGGTCACTTGGCTGAAAACCGACCGATGTTGCCGAACCGCTTTGCCATGACACCACCCGTTCCACGCGATACCAGCGACCCACTTCCAAAGAATCATCGAGCGAACCGGCCGGTCCGATGGAAAATGCCCAATCGCACCGGAATGTGGCCAGCAGGGCTTGTGCCGACATGGCCGTTTCCACGCTGCCCGAAGCCATTTTCATGGCGTAAACATGATGCGGACCCAGCCCCAGTCGATGGATGCTCCGTGTCCCCACCGTGGCGGGGGAACCCAGTTCTCTGACCCCCGGACTTGCCTTGAGCGCGCGCAGATCTTCATCGAGTGCATAAAAAACCGCAATGTTGTCTGCGTGAACAAGCCGGGCGGGGATAAGCCACATCAGAAATAGAAAGTAATATCGCATGGCAAACCAATATCACGCCCAGAATATTCAGGCAATGTGTATCGAAAATTAAAATAATACAAAATTTCTAAAAACAGGCTTGACCCTATTATGCTTAGATTTTAAAAAGTGATTGTCGAAGCTTCTCGGGGAGCTTCAAAGGGTGAGAAGCTTTGATTATGAAAACCATAACGCGCCGCGTATTTCTTCGTATAACAGGCCTTGTTGCCGTATCCGTTTCCGTGCTTGCCACCCCGTTGTTATCGGCATCGGCACGAGGCAGGAACAGGAACAACCCCCGAATTCGCGTGCGTCCGGTTCATCCGGCCGGCCTCACACCCGGTCAACGCGCTTTTTCCGCACGCGCCCGCTTTCCGTCAGCCGCCGACGCCATACGTGCGTCGGCGAGCCGTTCAACAAAAATGGAGATTTATCGTTCTTGAAGAAAATTTGATTAATTTGTCGTTATCGCGAGAGTTATCAAACGCTAGCCTTGCATAACGACATTGGCCGGAATCCAAGAGGTACCTGCGGGGGCCTAGGTTACCGGCCGCCCTTTTAATGACATGAACAGCCATAATAACAGGTTCCGAAAGCGTCCGTACCGGGCGCCGCGCGATAAGTCACTTGAAGCCAAGGCGTTACGTCGGATCAGCGAAGACGTCAGCCGCCGGAATTTTGCGCAGGGATTAGGCGCGGCGAATGCCGCGCTGGGTAATGCATCGATCTCGAGGCATCAACGGGGCCGTTTGCTGGGTCTTGTTGCCGACAGCGAATTCAAGCGTGGTGCCTTCAACCGGGCGGCGGGCATTTATCTACAAGCGGCCAACCACTGTCTGGATCATCATGAGTTATGGCTACGCCCCCTTATCGGCAATGTCCGGGCGTTGGTGAAGGATGTACAGGTTGAGCAAGCCCTGATCATGGCGCGGCATGCCGTCGAATTGGCGGAAGACAAACAGGCCGGCTTTGATGCCCGGGTACGGCAGGCCAACCGCAGGTTGGCCGAGGAGGGTCGGTTGGAGGTTCCGCACGTCCCGCCGCGGGTAAGCGTTGTTGCTACCCGGCTGGGTTATTTATTTTTGGGGGAAGGAGAGCCGGAAGCAGCGGGGGAATTGTTCAAGAAAGCGCTGGAAACGAATCCCCGGGGCGCGGCGCGCGCCCGCCAGGGGCTGGCGCGGGTTGCGCTGGCCATGGACAATCCCGGAAAGGCGTTCAAGCTCTCCGTCGATTCCATTCGTCGAGGTCGTTTCGGCGCGAAGACGCTATCCTCCTGGCCGATTCTCATCGCCGCGCGTCGCCAGTTGGGTGGGTGGATGGTCAGCGAGCGTCTGATCAACGGGCTGGAGGAAGCCCCGGCGTCGGTTCGCGCTCGCGCCGTATTGATCATTGTGCGCGAGCTGCGCAAGAGCGATATGCGCCAATGGCGTCAGATTGCGCACAACTGGTCCGCCCGCGAAGGCGATCAATTCCCGATTATCGAAGCGGAAATGCGGAAAATGATTCTGGCGTCATGGAAGACGACGCCCGGTCATGCCATTCAGAAGCGTAAAGCCGCACAACGGTTGTTGGAAACGCCGGGCCTGAGTCCCAGCGAATGGCTGGCCGGGGCCAAGGAATATGTGCGGGCCGGGCTATGGGAAGGGCGCGATGTAGAGATTGATGAACTGGTTCGGACCGCATCGGATGTGTATGGCGGGGATTTCGCCGCGCGCGTCATCCACAGCCTGGCGCTTTCGTGCATGATGGCCAAGCGGCACGATATCGCCCGCGACTTATTGAACCGCAACATTCGGGGCATGGCGGAAGGAAGTTCCGTATGGGGAAAATCTGTCTGGGCTCTGGCGCGGATGGAGAGCCTTTTCGATCAAGCTGAATCCGCCCGATTTTACCGGAAATACTGGGAGACGGAATCGCTTCCCGTCAAATTCCGTTTGCAGGCCCAGTTGCGTTGGGCCAAAGCCCTTCTTGAATCCGGCCAAACCGATGCCGTGATCGAAGCGCGCCCGCACATCACAGCCGTACTGGCGGGCATTGAGGATCCCGAGACTCTCATGAATTTCGCCCGCCAGATGTCTAGGACAACGCCCGAATTGGCGTCGTGGGTCAGAGAGATATTTGATAGAGGTGCCGATCTGGCGCTTCAGCAGTTTCGTGCGGCCGACCGCCCGGCTGTGGCCTTGGATATCCTATTCAAACTAACACGCCGGCAAGTGTACGACTTCGGCCGATCCCGAGATGCTATCCAGCTATGGGAAAGTTTTGATGATCGGAAGCGGGACTGGCTATGGTCGACCACCAGCCTTTATTGGGAATATCTGGGGTTGCTTGTGCGTGCTTATGAACGTGCAGGCCAAATGAGCCATGTGGATACTTTTGCACAAGCGTGGCTGGACGATCCGGCGACGCCTCCCGAAGGCCGGATCCATGTCGGGATTCCCTTCGGCCTATGGTTGGTTCGCCGAAGAAGAATGACTGAGGCGTTGGATTTGTTTGCTCGCTTGGTTGAAGAGTCCCCCACCCACCCATTATCCGCCCATGCCTGGTACTGGCTATCGTTGGCGGCTATCAAGGAAGATCGATTTGATTTAGCTTGCGATCGAGCCCGTCGGATTCGGATCGCGCAGGGTTTGAGCATAGGAATGCTCGACGAGTGGGATTTGGACGCCAAAGCACTACTCATTATCGCTGATCTCGATCCCGCCAAGGTCGATTCGCAAGCTGTGAACCACAGCCCCGAACGTTTGCAGTCCATGAAGCGCAGCATTGAGCGAGATTTGGCGGTGCTGCAATGAGCTTCAATCGCGTCTTTTTCATGACATTGGTACTCATCATTGGATCCTCTCGAGAGGAGGCGCTGGGAAAAACAGGCCCAGATCCAGCCGGTCACAATATTTATGAGGTAGGTCTCTTGAAGCGATTCGTAACCGAGTATCTAGACGAAGATGAGAAGTATTATCACCATGATGTGCTAACGCGGATGACGCAAGAGAACAATATCACATTAACACGCCGCGGACTATTTGCCGACGATTTTATAGAGGCGATTTTAGGAGGTGTTCTTTACTATGCCATTCTCACGAACCCCGATGAATTTCCAGGGGAGGATCCCAAGGATTGGGGCTGGGTTGACGGGACAGTTGCTGACCAAGGGGTGTGGGGTGATGAACAGATGGACTTGGCGGATGAGGAACGATACTCCGTCGTACGCAACCGCATCATTCAAAAAACAGGGCCCCGAGACTACCATATAGTGCTGTTTAACTGTCAGAACTGGGCCGCTAAACAGTTGGAATAGTAGTTGTATTATGTCCATCATTGCCAGATTCTCTTCGGTAGTATCGTGCTTTGCACTCGTTGTATGTGCAGTCGCATCTGATATTGATGCACAGCGTGTTCATTACCGGAAAACCCTCATCTCAGACGAGCCAATGGAAGCGTTTGTGCAAGCATGGCTTGCTGGAGTGGGCCCCGATGAGATCGAGACGATCCGCCAAGCCCTCATCTCGGGCGACCTGCAAGCCAACTCAATGGCGGCGTTTGTGCAAACATGGCTTGCTGGAGTGGGTCCCGATGAGATCGAGACGATCCGCGACGCAATAGCGGTAGGTGATGAAGTAATCGACAAGTACGTGATGAGCCATTTATACTGGCGTGTCAACCTCTATGTATCAGGCTTGCCGATACAGATGCCGGAGTATCTATTGCCAGAAATGGCATCCGATGAAGTGGTGCGACGGTTTGTTCTGGACAACTTGGAGTCACCAAAGCTGTCGCACGGCGTATTTCTTGTCGCGGCAATACTCTATAAGGAGGACGCTGATATAATGAGTCGCTTGGCAAACGTCGGCTTGAGAAATGAATACTATGCCAGATTGATTCTCACGGCTGCGATGCTGGCGCGGGTTGAACATCCATCAATTGACCGACTTGTGCTTCGGAGTCTGAAGAGCCATTGTGCGCTATTGTCTTCTGAAGCAGCGCATTATCTGTCGCGTTTTCCGAATCCGGAGACCCTGCCACGTTTGGTGGACATGCTTATGAAGCCAGACGCCAAGCTGTACTTTGAGGCATCGACCGCGCCTGAAAAGCGAATTGACATGTTTCGTTTCAGTGTACTTGTTGCGCTTTTGACCTATGACGGGAGAGCTTTGGCTGATTACGCGGAGCGTATACTTTCTGCGAGAGAGATGGCGGGCCTTGAATTCGGGCAAAGGAGCCTTCCTTTGTATGAACGCCTCGTGCAGAAGATCGAGCCGGTTCTGGATTGACATATGAAAGCCGCAACAATAACAGTGATGTTTATTGCCTCTTCGCTATTTTGTGTGGGTAGCTCGTAACACAGCCTGCGGACTCAGATCCCGTTTCCCGACGTTCAGATAGATGAGCGAAGAGTAGGGCCTGGCGAAGAGTAGGGCGATACCTTAAAATATAAAATATAGGCCTGCCTCTCCCCTTTGCTTCCGTATGATGCGTGGTATGGCAAGGAAGCTTCGTATTCAATATCCGGGCGCGTTATATCACGCGATCAATCGTGGGATTGATCGGCGGCATCTGTTTCTGCGAAGAATAGGGCGCACGAAGAATAGGGCGAGACCTTAAAATATAGGCTTGCCGGTCGCTCTTGCCGCCGTATTGTGCGCGGTATGGCAAGGAAGCTGCGTATTCAATATCCGGGCGCGTTGTATCACGCGATTAATCGTGGGATTGATCGGCGGCATCTATTCCAGGACGAACGGGATTACATGGCCTTCCTGGAGGACTTGGAAGCGGCTTCCGAAACACATGGCGTGAAGGTGCATGCCTACGCGCTCCTGCCGAATCATTTCCATCTTTTGACTCAAACCCCTCGAGGCAACATGCGCGCTTTTATTCAGGCGCTGTGGGCGTGTGGTAGGGGGTGTTTGGCGTATCTGGGTGTGGGTGCGGCGATCAGCATCCGGATTCGGGAGGCAGAACGGAGACTGGAGGAGGACGGCACCTGGCGGAAGAGGGGAGCGAGAATAGAAAGGTTGCTCAGTGATTTCAGGTCTCCATAGTTTATATTTTAAGGTATCGCCCCACTCGGTCGCGAGTTTTCCGGTATTCATGAAGTATCTGAGGACGATTGGCATGGCAATATGATAGTTGTACATCAGGGGGCCAAATCGGATTATTCCGCAAGCGAATGGAAACTATATGATTATTCAGGTGTTACGTGACGGGCAGACTGTCTCCCTCACGAATAAATGGATGAGCAACTAATATGCGAGTGTGTGCTGTTATTATTGTAATTCTAGGCATTGTGATCCAACCCAC
>SLKG01000061.1 GCA_007134735.1 Kiritimatiellia bacterium | reverse complement strand
CGTCAAAATATGTGTAACGGTGGGTTTCAATATTCAATAACCAACGCGGAATAACCAAAGATCAAATCTGGGAATTGGATATTCCGTGTTCTCAATTGTCGACCGCAATCAAGTGCCGCGCTGTTTTATCAAAATGGAGTCCCGGCGATCTGGCCGGGCAGGACGACCCGAAGGCGGGCATAATAGGATTACGACAAGGATTCTGGCACGGGATACGAGATGCGGGATTTCTTGAGTAAGTGTTTGGAGTAGGTGTTTGGAGTAAGTGTGTAGAGAAAGTGTATGGAGCCCCGGAGGGGCGATAGAAAGATTAAGATTAAGATTACGATTAAGATTAATGCACCCGACACCCGACACGCGTTGCGCGTTGCGGGATACGGGATACGGGATGCGGGAATTCTTGAGTAAGTGTTTAGAGTAGGTGCTTGGAGTAAGTGTGTAGAGAAAGTGTATGGAGCCCCGGAGGGGCGGAATTCCGTAGCCCGGCGCGTAAGCGCCGGGAAGAAGCGAAAAAAAGACAAAAGCCCCGGAGGGGCGATAGAAAGATTAAGATTAAGATTAATGCACCCGACACCCGACACGCGTTGCGCGATACGGGATAGTTTTTTGAGTAAGTGCTTGGAGTCAGTGTGGTGCCGCCGCGAAGCGGCGAGCGGCTCTGGACCTTCGTCCTTAGTAGGTTGTTCCGTCAAAATATGTGTAACGGTGGGTTTCAATATTCAATAACCAACGCGGAATAACCAAAGATCAAATCTGGGAATTGGATATTCCTTGTTGGCTGTTGGATATTCCGTGTTGGGTGTTGGCGTGGCACAAGGGGGGAAGGAAAAACTCGTTTGTTCTCGCCGCCGCTTCGCGGCGGCAGTCCACTTCCTCTGGACGGCGCCGCCGCTCTTCACTATGCTGTCTGCACGATGCATCGTTCCTGGATTGAAATCGATCTGAATACCCTGGCGGACAATATATCTTCCGCTCGCGCGGCCTTACGCCGGGAAACGGAGATCATGTTCGTGGTGAAAGCGAACGCGTATGGACACGGTCTCGGACCCATCACACAACACGCGGTCGAGGCGGGGGTGCGCTGGTTTGCCGTGGCCTATCTACATGAAGCACTAATGGTGCGCAAGCATGCGACGGCGGCGGACATATTGATCATGGGGGCCGTGGAGCCTGAAGATATACCGGTGTTGCTTGAGCACCGGATCACCTCGATTGTGGTGAGTGAAGAACACGGCCAACGGTTGGCGGAGGCGGCCCGGGAGCATCGCGTGGTGCTGCCCGTTCACCTGAAAATCGATACCGGCATGGGCCGGCTGGGTGTTCCGTGGGCGGATGCGGCCGCCATATTCCGGTCGCTCGACACGATGGGGGGGCTTGAGATCCGTGGACTGTGTAGTCATTTCGCCACCGTGGAACCCGGTCAACCGGAGCGTGCCGGAGTGCAGATTCAGCGCTTTGAGGATGCGGTCCGAAACATCGAAGGCGCATCCGGCAGCCGTCTTTTCAAGCACATTTCCAGCAGTCGGGCCATTCTGTATCATGAGGAATGGGACCTGGACGCTGTGCGGCCCGGAATTGCGTTGTACGGATACGGAACGGATGATACGTCGATGCGATTTAAAACGAGGCCGTTGCTGCAATGGAAAACGTCCGTTATCCAGGTCAAATCGGTGCCGGCGGGGTTTCCGGTGGGATATTACAGTACGTATGTGACGCGGGAACCTACCGATATTGCGGTGATCGCGGTGGGCTATGCCGACGGTTATCATCGCGCGTTAAGCAATCGGGGCCATGTATTGATTCACGGCTGCCGCCGGCCGGTCGTCGGGCGGGTCAGCATGAACTGGGTTACCGTGGATGCCGGGCGGGATCACGATGTGCAGGCCGGAGATGAGGTGGTGTTGATGGGAGAGCAGGGCCGTCAAACCATCTGGGCGGATGAGTTGGCGCAGATATGCCGTACGATTCCTTATGAGATCCTGGTGGGCATTGATCCGATGGCTGTCCGGAAGTATGAATAAGCATGCCTTCCCGGCCGATGCGGGCCCGTTTACCGCTTGATCCAAAAATCTGCCGTGGCGCATATCAGGAAAATGCCCGCCGCCAAAAAGGATAGCGCCAGGAGCAATGCGAGCAATTGCCTTGTGGCGGGATCGCCCGTGAACGAATAAAGAAAATAAAACAGGGCGCCCCCTATGGACAGGAAGAGTACGGCCAGCCATCCCAGCCATGGAATGAATCGAACGTTCTTATATGCAACCATGATTCCTTTTCTAATACAGGGGATACACCGCTTCAAGGCTTGATTCTTTCAGCCATCCGCGATTCTCATCCACGGAAACAAGGATCCATCCATTGCGCCGGTCGAGTTGTCGTCCCACCGTGCCTTGCGGGGCCGTGAAATGGGCCGTGGCGCCATCCAGCGGGGCAAATAGCGCTTCCTGATCCTTTTCCGTCACGACCACTTCGGGATGGATCGACAACGAGATCCAGTGCGCCGCGCCGGCCCCTGTTACGATAAGCGCCAGGAATAACAACAGGCTCAATCGCCGCCACAAGATGGCTCCCCGCCGTGCGATCCATGACCATCCAAGACCAAAACAGGCCAGCCAATAGAAAGCGATCCCCCATCCGATCCATGTCGAGAGCGTGAACCGGCCGGCCAGGCGACGATAGGTCCCCGGGTCTTCGGACAGGGCGCCCGCGGTTTTTTGGACAAAACCGAGATTGTAGGTAATATCCGGATCGGCCGGGTTCAAATAGGACGCCCTGCTGTAATACAAGACGGCCCGTCCGGGTTCTCCCAGGCGATAGTAGGCGTTCCCCAGGTTGAAGAGCAGGGCGTCCGAGATGTATCCCTGTTCAAGGATGCTTTGATAGAGTGCAATGGCGTCCGAAAAACGGCCTTCGTCATGGGCCTGTTTCGCTTTCTCGAACGGTTCGGTGGCGGGATGCGCGTCCGCGGGGTGCAGAAAGACCGGGTTGATGTGGATACAGAACACAACCATCCAGGCCGTCCGGCGAATCGTTTTCATTATATTTGAATTCGTTCGCATTGTTTCAGCAATCGGTTCAGGTCGTTCATGAATTCGGACCAATTCCGGATGTGGTCATCGGTAACCGGCGCATCCGTGGGACTGGTCAGTCCGAATCGTTGCCGGTCGCAGATTTCGAACAATCGTTGCAGTCGATTCAGGTCGTCTTCGTTCATTCCGCCGCGTTCGAGCGCCCGGACAATCATAGGCGCTTCGATGTCGCCGGGCGGCAGATTCAGCCGGTTCCCGAAATAGGAGGAAATAGCCTGCCACAAGGCCTCGTAAAAGGCTTGCCGGTCTCGTTTACGCAGGGCGGATTCCGCGTTTCGCAATCCGGTACGGGCGCTACGTGGAGCGCGTCGGCGACGCATCCGGGCCGGGTCATGTACCAAAGCCCGTTTGTGCCGTCCGATCATCAGAAAGGCAAGCAAGGCCAGCGGGGGAATCAGTTGGGCGCCCCAAACGGCCGGATGGAGAAACCATGGAGGGTCCATTATGCTCCGCCAGGCGCGCGGGGGCGGTTTGAGATAGGCGATGTCGGCGCCCAGCATGCGCGCCCGTTCGGGATCCGCGTCGCCGAACACCACGCGTGAATCGCGCGGGTCGGCGGGCCGCACCGTCAGGGGGAAAGGGCCCTCGGTTATGGTTCTGTAGGTTTCGGTTTCCGGCTCGAAAAAGGCGAATTGAAGAGCGGGCAACTCGGAGACCTCTTCCGACCGGGGGATCACGATCTGTTCAAAGGTTTTTTCGCCGGACGTCAGATCCCGGTTCACTTCCCTTGAGGCGACGCGCACATCGTAGGCCCGTACCTGTTCCTGCTCCTCGAGACTGGGAACCCGGACGACGTCAATATTTCCCTGTCCGGCCACCCGCATGCGGAGCGTAATCGGATCGCCGGCCGTGATTTCCTTCGGACTGACCTCGGCTCGAAAGGCGAATTGTCCCACGGCGCCGGTAAAGGATTCAGGTCGCCCCTCCGTGGGCAGGGGGCGCACAGCGAGTTCCACGGGCTCGGGTTGCAGGTCGAATGGATGACGCTCCACGTTCGAGAACAGCGGCCCGAAGAAATCACCGAACGGATCTCTTCGTTCCCTTCTGTCGCGCTCCACGAGTACATGGAGGCGCACGGTCGGTTCGAAGACGATTGTTCCGGAGCGCAGGGCGCGCGCGCGTGCGCGGTACCGTCGTACCTCGTATACGTCATTGCCGACGATTTCCCGGGCGGCGCGCAACTCCTGGAAGGGCTGCATGGACAGGCCGGTTTCCGGCATGTTTTCCAGGTAGATATCCCGGCCCAGGTTCAATCCCCGGGTGTACACGGAAAGCGTGATCTCGAACCATTCCTGTACAAAGACCGGGGCCCGGCTTACCTGCAATTCCGCGAACATCAAATCAGGCAGGGCGTCCCTTTCCTGTTGAGCCGGGTCCTCGGCTTCACGCGGAGCGCCCGGCATGACCACGCGGAGTTCGCGTTCCGGTATCTCCGCGGACTGCCCCTTGGCCGTATAGGTGAAGGGCCCTATTTTGAAGTTGCCCGGCTCGAGCGGGATGATCCGGTAGCGGAACGTAACGGCACGGGATTGTTCCTGAACGCCGTTTCGCATCGTAAAAGAAAAACTGCGTTCCACGCCGGGACCGGAAATACGCAGTCCACTGATATCGGGCAGATCGGGCGGGGGCGGATTTTCCAGTCCCGTGACCGTGATGGTCATGTTCGCGGCTTCGCCGATGCGCAGGGCGGTCGGTTCAAGTTCGGATTGGACCTGGAAGGCGTGTACGGGGAGAGGCAACAGGCCGCATAGGAGGATCAAGAACACGAGCACCCGGATCCCATTAGAACCCGCGGCGCCACGTCTTGTTTTCGTGGCTCCCTGCTTCAGCAGGGAGCCGACGAGTTGAGCCGGTCGTACTATTCTGAAGAACGCCCTGCTGGAGCAGGGCGCTACGAAGATGGGCCCGCACACATGCCGATGACGAAGCCGGCGGGTGCGGCGCGAAGCTCCCGCTGAGCCGGAACCCCACGCACACTGCCTCGTTCCCGGTTCCCGGCTCGGGAGGACCCTCGCCCTCCATTCCCCGGAAGCCGTCGACGTGGAGGCCAACGGGTGTCTCTCTTCCTGTAATTTATTACCGCTTCTCACCAATCCTTCTCCACTTCCATTCGACGGGGCTGGCGGCGCATCTGTTCACGCTGCACATCCTCTTCCTCCTGTAAAGCGTCCAACAACATCATGGCTTCTTCAAGGGAAAGGTCTTCGAGTTCGTCCCATTCCGCTTCGACCGCATCCTCCTCGACGGGGAACGGCTGGTCCTCCGGGCGGTCCGTCGGCGGTTCCGGCTCCTTTTCTTCGTCGGGTTCGGGGCGTGACGGATCGTCCGGTTGTTCCGGATCGTCCCCTTCCGGTTCCGGATCGGGTTCCGGTTCGGACGGCGCTTCTTCCATTAATTGTTGCTGGAGTTGTTCCATGCGAAGCGTAACCAGTTCATGGTTGATCTTGGCCTCATGGTCGGCGGGATTCAGTGTCAGGGTATTTTCATAACTTTGAAGCGCCTGTCCCAGAAGGCCTAACGCCGTTTCTGCCTGTCCCTCCTGTTCCAGGCGTTCGGAAAGAGCGGTCAGGGCATTTCCCCGGTTGAAATGAGCGGCTTCGTTCAGTTCCAGATTATCCGATCGCAGGGCTTCCTCATAGAGGGCCAGCGCTTGTTCGAAATCGCCCCTGCGATAATGAGCGTTGGCTTTGTTGAAGAGGGCAATAGCCGGGTCCAGCTTTTCGGTCTCGGCTTTGCCGGCGGCTTCCGTGAATTCGCGTATGGCCGCTTCATGGCGTTCTTCAAGATAATGCTCGATGCCCTGCCGCAATTGCGTACGCGGCGATTGCGCGAAAGCGAGAGACGCCGAGAGGAGCATGAGGAGGACCGCACACGGAATCATAGGACCTGCGCTGTCTAACATCACAAAACAGCGAAGAGGCCGCTTCCCGGTTTGGGTCCGTGCGTCTGGTTTGTCTGTCATGTTCTTTTGCATGTTCCTTCCCATGATCGCGCGACGAGGGCGTCGCGGCTCCAACCCGCGTTGTCTCCTCACAATGGAGGCCCGGCGCCCTCGCCGGGCGGATCGCGCGACGAGGGCATCGCGGCTCCAACCCGCGTTGTCTCCTCACAATGGAGGCCCGGCGCCCCCGCCGGGCGGATCGCGCGACGAGGGCGTCGCGGCTCCAACCCGCGCTGTCTTCTCACAATGGAGGCCCGGCGCCCTCGCCGGGCGGATCGCTCCACAAGCAAGAAATCACCTGCAGGCGTTCCGCTTGGTGAGCCACTATGTAACGGCCGATTTATTTATAAATTTCTTTTCCGTCAGCATGGTTTCCACACACAACAACAACAGGGCCGCCGCGAGAAACCAGGGATAGCGGTCCTGGAATTTCTTGATTGTTACGATATCCAGTTCGGCGCGTTGCAGGGGCCGTATCCCGTCTTCGTAAATCCGATCCAAACCGAAATCGCCCGGAACGGCGCGGACATACATGCCGCCCGTCCTCAAAGCCAGTTGCTCGAGCGCGTTTTCGTGGAGACGGGTGCGAACTACGTGGCCGTCGCGGTCACGCATATATTGTACCTGTCCCCGCTCATCAGTAACGGGGATTAGATCGCCTTCCGGCGTGCCCACGCCGACGGAAAAGACCCGGATGTCCCGCTCGCGAAGCAGGGGAACGGCCGCCACCGGATTGCCTTCGTGATCCTCGCCGTCGGAGATGAGAAGAATCACGCGATCGGCCGTGATAGACTCATCGAATTGTTCGGCGGCAAAGCGCAGGGCCTGTTCGATGGCGGTGCCGCCCTGCGGCGTCATGCCGGGAAATACATCGTCCAGGACCATGCGAAAACCCGCATAATCCACCGTTAGCGGACATTCCATGACGCTGACCCCCTCGAAAACAACCAAACCAATGCGGTCGCCCTTGAGCCGGGGCAACAGGTCCCGTATGCCCATGCGCGCCCGTTCCAGTCGGCTGGGCCGGAAATCCTCGGCCCGCATGCTGTTGGAAACGTCCAGTACCACCATGATGTCCAGCCCTTGATGCGGAATTTCCTCCAGCGTTTCGCCCCATTGCGGGCGGGCCAGCGCCGTCACGGCCAGCGTAAAAGCCGCCAGCCAGATCAGGAGCCGCCGCCGCGCGCGGCCCGGAAGACGATCGGACAGGGACGAAGATCCCGAGGGGGAGGCTTCGGTTTTTCTCCGCAGGATCTCCTGGCGATCAACACGAACTTCATAGTCATACTCGTCCCGATGATGAACCAGTTGACGGAGCAGAATTTCCCGGCGCCGCATCAGCGCGTATAGAAACAGCGCCAGCGGAGGGATCAACCAGAGCAGATGCAGATAGTGCGGTTCGCCCCAGTGCATCATGGCAACCTCCCGAAACGCGACAGCAGGAGCAAGCGTTCGAGCATCAACAGGCACAGCGCCGGGATCAAGAACAACGGGAACCGCTCCTCGGCGCGCGTGACATACTCGATCTCGTATTCGATCTTCTCCAGTTCCTCGATTTCCCGATAGATCTCCGCGAGACTTTCCACGTCGGCGGCGTGAAAATATCCGGCGCCGGTGATGTCGGCAATGCGCTTCAGTTGATCCTCATCGAATACGGCCAACTGTTGAACATAGCGCGTTTGCCCGAAGGCATCCCGGATCGGAAAGGGCGCGAGATCCTGTGTTCCGACCCCGATGGCGTGTACGGGGATGCCCAGCGTGGCCGCCAGGTGCGCGGCATTTTCAGGCGAGATGGTTCCGGCATTGTTGACGCCGTCGGTGAGCAGGATGATGACCCGGCTTTCCGCATCGCTTTCCCGCAGGCGGTTTACGCCCGAGGCGATGGCGGACCCAATGGCCGTGCCGTCCGTTACCATGCCGAACTGGATGCGATCCAGTTGCCGAGCCAGCCAGTCATGGTCCCGCGTCAGGGGCGTCAATGTGTAGGGTACCCCGGCAAAGGCAATCAGGCTGATCCGATCGTGGTCCCGGCTTAGCAGGAATTCTTCCACGACCTTTTTGACCGCGTCGATGCGATTCATGCGGCGGCCTTCCCATTCGAAGTCCTCCGCACGCATCGATCCGGATATGTCGATCAGGAGCACGATATCAATGCCTTCCACATCCACGGTTGATTCCCGGAACATCTCCCGGGGCCCGGCCAGGGCCAGGATCAACAGCATCAATCCGCCGGCATACAGTACGGGCGCGAGACGACCGACATACACGCCCCAGGTGGCCGGTAAGCGGCTCAAGACACGACCGTCACTGAAGCGCACCGCGGGAAGCCGTTTCCGCGCGTAGCGCAGATACAGCAGGAGGGGGATCAACCCCCACAACAGCACCATATACGGATAAGCCCATGTCATGATGCACTATCCCCCGGATGCGTGCGGGTTTCCATGACCAGTCTCTCGGCGGCCGCATAGGCGGCGTTCATATCGTCGGCCGAAGGCCGGTATTGTGCGAATTTAACGAGATCCGCCTGGGTCAGAAAGTCTTGTACGAGTTGGCGATGCTCCGGGGACAGAACCCGCGAGATGGACGTCTCGCGTATGAATTCCTCGGTGGTCTGTTCCGGTGCGCGAAGATGGAATCGTTTCTCCAGGTAGCGTCTGACGATGTGGGAAAGCTCCACATAGAATGGTTCCACGTGTCCCTGTTCGATCCATTGACGGCCCATCAGGCGTCGGAGCGCCCGGAGGGCCTCCTCGTCCGGGGGTACGGGAGGAGCGGCCTGCAGGATCGTGCGGGGCTTACTCAGGAACCGATGGGCGGCGATGGCGGCGATCAGCGCGAGCACGGCCGTGAGACCGAGGGCGATGATCCACCGGGGAAACGCCGCCGGCCAGGTCATTACCGGCCGGATATCCCGGAGCGCTTCGTCTTCGGCGGTCAGCGCGGACCGGACCACCAGGTTGGTTTCGGGTAAGGGACGGATGACGTCGTCGCGGTCGGCGGAAATAAATCGGACTTCACCGGTCGGAACAAGATGTTGGCCCACCTGAAAGGAGGTCAAATCAAACACGATCGTTGTGGCGGCCAGATCCCCGTTGATCGGCTGGGTATCCGTTGTTCGGCGCCGGACCACGATCGCGCGGTCGCGGGCCGGATCGGGAAACAGGATCCGTTCATGGGTGTGATGAAGGGCGCGGACTTCAAGCCGGACCGGATCGCCGATGTGAATGCTATTGGTGCTCAAGGCGGCATCGATCGAATACGGTTCGCCCGGTGGGGCCGGTTCCGGGGCGCGTTGACAGGCGGCGAGCAGCCCCATGAGGCACACATGCGCCCACAATCGAAAATCGAAAATCAAAAATCGAAAATTCCGCTTCATGTCCTCAAACGTTGTTCCCGTAATCGGAAGAACTTGATGAATTCCCGCTCGTAGGGTTCCCCGGCATATACCTCGATGGTATCGATCTCGGCGCCCCGAAGGGTCTCGAGCAGGTCCTGTTTTCTCTGCATTTGCATATTCATCAGGGCTCGCCGGGTTCGGGGATCGGAGGTGTCCACGACGTGCCGTTGACCGGTCTCCGCGTCTTCCCATTCCACGAGGCCGATCTTCGGCCAGGCCTGCTCGCGTTTGTCTCCGACGAGGATGCTGATGAAATCATGGCGCCGCGCCGTGGCGGACAGCATGCGCCGGTACTCGTCGGGAAAATAGAAATCACTGATCAGGAACGTGACCGTTTTACGATTCGTCACATGATTCAGGAAATCCAGCGCCGGGAGCAGACGCGTCCGCCGGTGTTGCGGCTGAAAGAAAAGGACTTCACGAATTACCCGCAACACATGGCGTATGCCTTTACGGGGCGGAATATACAGTTCCACCTGGTCTGTAAACAGGATGAGTCCCACGCGATCGTTGTTTTGAATGGCGGAAAAAGCCAGGACCGCCGCGATTTCCGCGGCCAGGTCCTTCTTCATCTGATGGGTGCTGCCGAATTCATGCGACGCGCTGATGTCCACCAGGAGCATGACCGTCAGTTCGCGTTCCTCGATAAACTTCTTGATGTAGGGATGTCCCATCCGGGCGGTGACGTTCCAATCGATGGATCGGATCTCGTCGCCCGGCACATACTCACGCACCTCGTGGAATTCCATGCCCT
>SLKG01000070.1 GCA_007134735.1 Kiritimatiellia bacterium | reverse complement strand
CCCCCCCCGGTGGTTCCGGAGCAACCCCGGCCCCGACCCTCTATTGAGCGCAGCAGGGAACGGGTCCGCCGCGATCCGCCGCCTCAACCGGCTCCGCAAATAACCCGGGACGAAATTCGTGAGCGCCTCGCGCGTGATGTACCCACTACGCGCGTCACCTCCGGGCCAACGGCCGACGCATGGGACCGAACGGTCTTCCAGACCTTCTACGACGCATGGAATCAACCGGGCGCGGTGTCGGCGGGAACCCTGGCCACGGTGCGCATACGGGTCGAGCGGGACGGGCGGATTACGCAGCGCAGCCTGGAACGCCCGTCCGGAAACGCGATCATGGATGCCTCCGTCATGCGGGCCGTGAATTCCGTGTCCCATCTGCCGCCCCTGCCGGATCGATTGCGGGGTCCCCACTACGATTTGACCATTGATTTTGAATTGATCGGGGGCCGCTGAGGCGGAGGGCCGAACGTTTTTTGTGTTTTCTTGTCAAATGCCGAAAGCGCGTGTACACGTAATGAAAGAGAATGAATGAACATGACTTGTCTTGCGATTAAGAGTTCTGCCCGGTTTTCCTTGCCGATACTCATCTGTGGGTTGATATTCATGGCCGTTGGCGCCGGGGCGCAGATTCGCATCACCAAACCCGCGGGCGAGAAAACATCCATCGACCTTTCCGGTCTTTCGGTGGGCGACGATGCGGCATCACGTGAATTCCAGCGGACACTTCAAAACAATCTCCTGCGTTCCGGCTGGTTCAGTCTGGGCCGTCCCGGGCAAAGCGAGGTTCGGGTGTTGGGTTCCGTGCGCCCACGACGGAATGCGCTTGTGGTGGATTGCCGTGTTCTGGAGACGGCATCCGGCCGGAGTTTCATGGCCCACTCCTATGACCGGTCCGTGGATGAGGTCCGCCGACTGGCTCATCGGGTGGCCGATGACATTGTCGAAGCGGTGACCGGGCACAAGGGGATCGCCTCCACACGAATCGTCATGGTCGGCACGGCGACCGGGCATAAGGAATTGTATGTGTGCGACGCGGACGGCGAAAATCTCGTACAACTGACCAATGACGAGGCGGTCAGTGTGCGTCCCCGTTGGGGACCCGACGGGCGGCAGATTATCTATACGGGATACCTGCAGCGGTTTCCGGATATATTTTCAATCGATTTGCCGACGGGCCGCCGCCAGGTGGTCGCCAATTTTCCGGGGCTGAACACGGGGGCATCGATCTCGCCCGACGGCCGCGAGGTCGCCCTGATCCTGTCGAAGGACGGAAACCCGGAATTGTATGTCCGGGATCTTCGGAGCGGACGATTGACCCGTCTTACACAGACCCCGCACGCCGCCGAGGCCAGTCCGTCCTGGTCGCCTGACGGGCGGAGGATTGTCTATGTATCGGATCAAACCGGTCGGCCGCAATTGTACCTTATCGGCCGTGACGGCGGACGCCCCGAACGGTTGCCCGCGCGGGGTCGTGTAAACGTTGCGCCGGAATGGGGTCCGAACGGCTGGATCGTTTACAGCGGATTGATCGACGGCGCCTATCAGATCTGCCTGATCCATCCGGATACCCGGGAAATACGGCAGCTGACAACGGGCGGCGACGACTGGATGGATCCGTCCTGGGCGCCGAACGGCCGGCACATCGTGGCCGGACGGACCCGGAACTTCCGTTCCACGGTGCACGTTCTTGACTCCATGGGAGATCCTGCTATACAGTTGATTCAGCGAAGTGGAGATTGGTATTCCCCGGCGTGGTCGCCGAAATGAGGGGCTGAGTAAAGACGGTGTTAATCCGCCACAGTGTGTGAGCAGAAAGTGTGAGGCGCAAGATGCATGCAAAATATTGGATTCGAGTATCGGTGATAATGGCGATGGGTGCGTTATTGACGGTCGGCTGCCGGACGCGTGACCCGGCGGCGCGAGACGGAATATCCCCCGTGGACGGGGTAAGTCCGACCGATATATACGGCAGGCCGCTGGGCGATCGGTTTGACGACGCCCGCTATGTGGAAGGACAGTTCGAGCCGGTGTATTACGCGTACGACAGCGCGCAGATTGAGGGGAGAGAGCGAACCAAGCTGGAAAATGTAGCCAGCCATCTGCGCCGGAACCCGAATGTGAACCTGATTATTGAGGGACACTGCGATGAACGCGGCAGCCGGGAATACAACCTGGCGCTGGGTGAGCGGCGCGCGCTCGCGGCGCGCGCGTACCTGATCGGTCTGGGCATCGATCCCGATCGCCTTCAGACCAAGAGTTACGGCTTTGAAATGCCGGCCGTACATGGAAGCGATGAATCGGCGTGGCAATATAATCGCCGCGCGGAATTCGTGATCACGTACTGACCGGACACCGACCTGTTGCCCCGGATTCCCAACGATTGGAAATCCGGGGCATTTGTCTTTCCCATCGTTGGACACGGTTAGGGGGGCTCTCAAGGTGCCCGGTGTGAACAAGCCCATGCATGCATGGATTCGGAGGCCGAGATGATTGCGTTTTTTACTCCGGGATTCCTGGGGACACCCGGGGGGGGCGAGATCCTT
>SLKG01000087.1 GCA_007134735.1 Kiritimatiellia bacterium | reverse complement strand
CAAAAGGTACAAGAAAAGCCATGATTGACACAATTTAACAAAGTTTTTTGTAGGGCGGGTTGCGCTAAGATTGAACCAAAGTAGGGGCGACGCATGCGTCGCCCCTACATAATATTGAATATACTTTGTGTTTACAGAAAATGTTAAATCTAATCATTTTACCAATTCATTTAAACAAGTGGTTCTTCAACACGCTCAACGATGGATGATCCCCAAATCAATTGAAAGAATTGATTCAGGATTATGTTCCATCCGGTCTTGATCGGCACACAAACGCCGGCTATACTTGATCATATGAACGATAAAACAGAAGACTGGCTGCGGGTTGAACTGCACCTGCATACGAACGCCTCAAACGACAGCCTCGTCCAGCCTAAAAAACTGCTGGAGCATTGCCAAAAAGTGGGCATTGACCGGGTTGCCATCACAGACCACAACGAAATTTCAGGGGCACTGGCTGCTAAAACCCTGGCACCAGACCGGGTGATCGTCGGAGAGGAGATCCACACCACCCAGGGCGAATTGCTGGGTTATTTTATGACTGAGCATATCCCGGGCGGGCTTGACCCCATCGAAACCATTCGCCGCCTGCGCGAACAAGGTGCGGTGATCAGCGTCTCCCATCCCTTTGATAAAACCCGCGGGCCCCAATGGACATTTGATCAGCTGATGGCCATTATCCCCCATGTGGACGCCATCGAAACCTTCAACGCCAGGTGCCTGACCAACCAGCCCAATAATCAAGCGGCGGCATTTGCTCAAGAAAACGGGCTGCTAGAAACCGTCGGGTCAGATGCGCATTCATTAAAAGAAGTGGGACGTGCCTCACTGAGGATGTTGACCTTTTCGGATGCCGCTGGATTTCTGACGGCGTTAAAAACCGCGCAACAACACACCCGCCTTTCTTCCTGGTTCGTTCATTTCTATTCACGCTACGCAGCGTTTTGTAATAAAATTACAACATCGGATTAAACTCCTGGTTCAACACCGGGTTCTCCCATCGCTTTTTCCTTCGCTCCCACATCCAATATTACAGAACCTGTTTAGAACCTTCTAAATATGACAGGATGGCATATGATGAATCCCCAACAGGTAAAAATCTGGACAACCAGGCTACTCCTCGGATACATTGTTATTGGATCGAATTATTACCTTTCATGGTTTTTAGTCATGTTTTTTACTGGAAAGGATATCGTCCATTCACCTCTTGTGGGTTACCCGCTGACGTTGATGGGTTGGCCGTGGATGATGTATGCAGACCTGGTTCATCATCGAACCCTTGGGTTGAGAATTCCTACAATAATCACCCTTTTTTCATTGATTGCCTTTGGATGTTACCTTTTTATAAAATATAAAAATTTCAAAAAAAGTAAAGCCTTTGAAGATGGACTTTTCCATACAAAATGATTTGAAATCAATCAAAAACAATCTCCCTCTGCACTTCTGAAAAACATTCAAAAACCCTACCAGACGACTATTGTAAATCAGATCATTGTCTGGTATGGTTGTGTTGGCATGGAACAACGCCGCCATTGCATGGTCTGATGCAATCCAAGATCAGGAAATACCCTTTCACGATCTAAAGAATACCGCTGTATCTGGTGTATGTGCCGGATTTCAATACGCCTTTATTTGAACCTTTACTTTGATTATGTAAAACCTATGCACAACAAGAAGAATCAGCCACTAATCGAACTGGTGAAGAAACACCTGCGTCAGGGGGATCGAGCACATGCCAAAAAAGCCGCTCAACATCTCGTCAACAAACACCCCGAAATCCTCGAGGGCTGGTTGTTCATGGCGGGTTTATCGGATGATCCGGCCGAAATCGATGATTATGTCTCTAAAGCCCATCAAATCGCTCCCGACGACACCAGGGTGGTCAAAGCCTTAGCCTGGCTGAACGAGCAGGGTGACGGGTCATTGGCGGCGGACACTGCACCAGTCTCCATCATCCAGGAAGAATCGGAACACACTTCCATCCAGAAACATATCACTTCAAAACCCACTCCCGAACAAGGCGACTCAACAACACCCCGCCGCAGTTGGCTAACTCGGTTGAACGAAAACGGGTTATTCCGCGGCTTTGTTCACATGGGTAAAAAAGCCTTGTTGATCGCCCTGACGATCATCATCGGCACCTTCGTCACCATCCAGATCATGAACCGGGATGTGGTTACCGGGTTTGCAACCGACCAGGCCCAACTGGATGCCTTGATGGAGCGGTACGTTGATCGGGCATTATTACAGTTTTCCAGGGAAAATCCTGGCTCGTCACACGAAGATTACTTGGCATTTGAAGAAGAATTGATCCGATCAACAGGCATCGAATTGCCCAGGTTTCAGCGCCACTTAAGATGGACATTGAACGCGCTGACCTTTGACTGGGGTGCCATTCGCATCGGCGAAGCGTTGCCTTGGGGCGGCTTTTTCACACCCCGAGCGGCGATGGATCTCAATGATATTATTCTCAGTTACCTGCCCAACACACTGCTCCTGGTATGCACGGCCTACTTCCTCGTATTTCTGATCGGTCTGCCCAT
>SLKG01000152.1 GCA_007134735.1 Kiritimatiellia bacterium | reverse complement strand
TCGATCGCGGAATTGAATTTCTACCGCAAACGGTTGTTGACGCATCGGCCCGATACACCGTGACGGTGTCGGGACTGCGTCAAGAAACGGCTCAGCAGAAGCTTCGCCCTCCAGAAGAAAACAGCGGTCATTCATTAATCTGGAGGGCGAAGCTTTTACCCCGAAGTGTGCGTTGCGCTCTACTTCGGGGCCGCTGAGCCGGGACCTCCCCCCAAACGGCCTTTCCTGACGCCGCATAACGGCAAGAGAAACGTTCGTATTTTCCCCGCCGATCTGCTACACATGATCCATGTCCAAACCCAGCAGAGAATATATCTACGGGATCAATCCGATTTTTGAAGTCGTGCGCAGCGGCCGGCGAAAGATCTATCAGGCCTGGCTGAACAAGTCCTCCGCCAAACAATCCCGCCTCGCAAAACTGGCCGCTTACCTCGAAAAACAGGGCATTGCGATCGAGTGGGTGGAAAAAGGGCGGGTTTTCGACCTGGCGCAAAGCAAGGAACATCAGGGCGCCGTCCTCAAAACCGCGCCCTATCCCTATGCCTCATTCACGGACCTGATCGGACAACCGCGCCTGCTGTTGCTGGATAATGTGGAAGATCCGCACAATGTCGGCGCCATCCTGCGTAGCGCCGAGATTTTCGGTTTCCGGCACGTCCTGATCCCCGTCAAGGGAACCCCGGAAATATACCCGTCTATTGTCAAAGTATCCGCCGGCGCCACCGAGCATATGACCATTTGCCGGGAGGCCACGGCCAATAATTACTTTCAACGGGCCACCGAAGCCGGGTACACCGCAATCGCATTGGACGGCGGGGGAACCATCAACCTGGACGAAATGCGGGGCCGGACGTTCGACAAGATGTTGCTGGTCATCGGCGGCGAGGACAAATCCGTCGGCCAGTACATCCTGAATGCCGCGCCGCACGTCGTGCGCATCCCGCAACAAGGCCGGATCAACTCGCTTAACGCATCCGTCGCCGCGGGGCTCGCCATGTACGTGTTGTCCGGCGGAGGATAATGCGCGCGCTCGACACGGTTCAACCGAACCTTCCTTTCACTTCGCAGAAAAAAATGCGCGACGTACGCATTCCAAATATTCATTAATAGGTTGTCAGACAAATGATCGTATGCATTATGGTTTCCTACATGTTCACACGTCATACCTATATAAGCGCATGCCGGTTCCTGGTTTTGTTGATCGGCGTGTTGTGGCTGTCGCCGCCGCACGCCGCGTACGGACAATGGCGCGCGGGGCGTAACCTCGAGGACCGGCCGACATTTTCCATCGGCATAAGCGGCGGCGCGATGTTCGATCTCGACGGCGAAGTACGGGAAATCGATCGCCCGCTCTACGCCTATACGGACGACCATTCGGGCGCCGCGCCCGAGGATTACAGCTGGGATGAACTCGGGTTCGACGACCAGTATCTCGTGGTCGGAATCATGCTGGAAAAAATGTGGCGCTTTGTTTCATTGGGCGCGAACGCCTTCTACGGCAATCCCTCGGTGCGCGGCATCGCGGACCGGGATTATTACATCGGCGTCGAATCGGTCCGCTGGGAAGGGGAAACGTACGAACACCTCGTGATTCCGGAAGGCCAGGAATACCGGGGCGATATCCGCGCGGGCAAACTGGATCTGTATACACGCATTACCCCGGTATCCTATGAGACGCGCCGCGGAACGGCCCTGACCCCCTGGATCCATGCCGGATTGTTTCTGTTTGTGGGCGATTATGAAATAGACGCCGGGGAGGCACGGGACCTGATCCAATACGAACGTCCGCCGCGCGATTACGTGGTCGGCGGGGAAGGATCGGGCACCGCGTGGGTGGTCATACCGGAAATCGGGCTGGGCGGCGAAATCCGAATGCCTCTCGGCGCCTCAACGCATTTCAGCCTCCAGGCCAATTATGCGCTGTTCAAGTTCAGCGGCCGAAGCGGCGATATCGGAATCAGTTCCCGCCACGAAAAATCGCTGAATGTGGATTACCATACCTTCGGGTTCCGGGGTCAACTGGAACATCAGGTGGGAAGACGGGTGGAACTGTTCGCCGGCGTGGAGTTTGCACGCCGTTCCGGGGATGCGGAGATCCGGGCCAAGGACCGTCCGACGGAAGAAGTCCTGGAGTTGCGCGAGAAATTCGACAAGGACGTGCACTTCCAGGTTTCCACCGTACTCGGGTTCGTGGGCCTGCGATTCTAGTCGATCTCCTCCACCCAGATGTCCACGCCTTCCTGGGGCGGTCCGATCCGGTACATCAACCGGTAGTGCGCGCCTGCTTCCAGTTCCGTTTCAATCCGTACCGGCGCCGGACGCACGATGGGCCGGTCCTCTTCGTCCAGTAAATAGATAACGCCGTGCCGGGCCACGATGACACAGGGTCCGGGTTCCAGATACAACCGCCGGGGCTTGGTCGCCGGATGCAGACGCGCGCTATCCAGTTTGTGCCCGTCAACCGACAGCACTTCCACCGGATACGCGAACTCCAATACGGCCCGCTCGTCTTCCGGAAGAGGGTCGCCTTCGTAGAGATGCCACTCGCG
>SLKG01000126.1 GCA_007134735.1 Kiritimatiellia bacterium | reverse complement strand
GGCGGCGTGATGACGATCGGATACTTCGGCGCCACGGTGAAGTTCACGGTGGTGTCCGCGGTCTCCTCCTCTTCGTCCTCCACCATCACCTTCGCGTAATAATCTCCCGCGGGCGCGCTGGCCAGGATCGTGAACACGTTGTCGTCGGCGTCCCAGTGAGATTCGTTCAGGTCGGATTCCCAATCATACTCGTACGGCGGCTCGCCGTCCTCCGCCGTGGCGGTGATCATCTCGACCGTGCCTTGTTCAACCTTGAACCCGTCCGGCTTGTCCACGGAGACGCGGAGACCGCCCAGGGCGACCTCGCCCAGCAATGTCACGTTGTCCAACCGCCAAGGCCCTGTGCCGGCAGACGCGCCATCGGCATATATGCGGAAGGTAACCATGCCGCTGGCCCCTGCGATAGACAGCGCGAATGATTGCTCGTCCCAATTGGAGTCATTGTTAATCGGGCCTCCCGCCAGATCGGCGGTGTAGTCGTCAAGACTGGACCGTACATACCAATTCGTTGGCCCTGTGCTCGTGGCACGCTCGTCGAACGACATATTGTTAACCGCCATCACGAACCCATCCGCCACGGTCAGGGAGAATTCCCAATAGCGACCGGCGACATCCCAACCGGTTGCCGATATCCCGCGTCCGGGATTGCCCGAAAAATAAGTGATGGTACGGTCGTCGCTCGGCACAAAGAAGGACCACCCCAGGTTGTCCGCGATTTGGGCCGGGTAGTTGACATCGACCTCGAAGTCGTACAGCACCAGCGTGCCTTCCGGAGCGGGTCCCGGTCCCTGCACTGCAATGGTCACCTTCTGCGTGGTCACGCCGTCGGTATCGGCGGCCTCGAAGATCGCCGTGTACACGCCCACCACGTCCGGCGTCCAGTCGAAGGTCGCCTGGACCGGCGCATCTCCGGTCGCGCCGGGGAACGTCGCATCACCCGGCAATTCCGTGGCGTAGAGTTCGGTGTGCTGACCCGCATCACCCGGAACCTGGTCGGCGATCACATCGAAAGTAATCGGATCGTTCACAAACACATCCTTGGCCGCGCCCGGTGGATCCAACGTGATGATAGGCGGCTGGTCATCGGGGGGATCCCCCGCAAAAACGCTGACATCACCGATGCCGATCTGCCTTCGGGAACCGGTGGTTCCCACGTCTCCATCCGAAGACCAGACGATTTCAAACACGGCATCCGGGGCAATCGACAGGCCGCTCAACGACGCAGATCGCATCTGGTCCGCTCCCGCGCTCGTGCTGTAGGCCAGGGCCGGAACCACGTCGCCGTTCACGGTGACGGTATACTCGGGGTGGCGCGTTTCATCTACACGTGCCACCCGCCCTAAATAGCTGACCGTGAGATCGGTGATTTCTTCTCCCGTGTCATTGCGGAAGGTGGCGATCTTGTCGAACACAAGCGTTGTCCCGGTATGCTGGTAGCCGAGGACGTTCGCGTTGCCTCGCATGCCCCCCCCGGTTCCCGTTCCCCAATCGCCGATATAAGTTGTATTGGCACCCTCAACCGACCAGCCATGGGGCAGGGTTTCCGCGCTTACGAAATCGGCGAAGTCCTGCTCATATACCTCTGCAGTGAGCGCAATGGCGCCGGCCAGCGTGTTAATGATCGTGATGTCTTCCTCAACAGGATCATAACCGTCAGCATTGGCCGTAATGGTGACCTCAATATCAGGGGCTCCTGCATCGTCAAAAGGAGAAGCCTCTATATCAAACGTTGCTGTTGTCATTCCGTTGGAAATGGTTACAGAAGCCGGAACCTGTAAATCGGCCGGATGTGAACTGGTCAGATCCACGTCCAAGTCGGATTCCGCCGCTTCGGTGATTACGACGGAGCCCTGTATCGTCTCGCCTTGGTCTATGGTGTCGGGAATGAGAAGAATCAGTGTGGGGTCTTCAAACGGCTGAAGTTGGAATAAGGAAAGGTTTTGTCCGAAAGTTGTGGCGTAAGCCACAAAGCGAGGATTGCTCGCATTATATCGCAAACGTCTTCCTTCGACATTCACGCTTTCCAATTCAAACTCATCGTCGTAAGTGAAGACCCAACGCGCGGCATCGGTAACATTAGTGTGCGCATATGCATGATTTTCAGAACCCTCATAGGCCACATAGGTCTCGCTGTCCTCATTATACAGAGTCCAGCCCGCTCCATCTTCCTCAATCCACCATACAATTGAAACAGCGGGGTTTTGAATGATATCATCACTTGGACTGATGGCGGTTTGTTGGAACAAGGTTCCGGGGTTGACATTGTTCATGGCATATTCGTCGTTTACATTTGCCACAACATAGTAACCGTCCTCCAAGTCCTCCATGGACGTGATCTTTTCGAATGTGCCGACTCCGGGGTATTCACCCATGCTGTACGTCGTCAGTCCCAGGCAAAGAATCATCGCACTCACAAACCAGAATCGCATCGCCTTCATCTCATCGTCCTTTCGTTTTCGCTTCGCGTGCGCGTGAGGGCGGCGTTTCCCGGCCGTCTCACAGGCGGGTCAGCGTATAAGCGTATAGTGGTTTCCTATAGATTTCCTATAAGTCCATCAG
>SLKG01000063.1 GCA_007134735.1 Kiritimatiellia bacterium | reverse complement strand
CCAGGGTTTGATCATCCTGGTCTTGATGGTGGTCATCAGCCGGTTCAGCGACATCCGGTTTGGGTTTGGCTGGGGTGACCGCCAGGTGGGCTGGTTTTATGTGCGGGTGATCGCTTTGGTCTACCTGGGATTTATTGTCGTTTCGACACTGATCATTTTGCTGACCAGGTCGTATCCAGGTTTTCCTTACCCGTTAACAACGCGTAACTTGTTGGGTCACTTCGGCTTCCAGGCTTTGCTGACAGGCCCCGTTGAGGAGTTGATCTTCAGGGCATTTGCGATGACGATGCTGGGGTTGATGATCAGCGGTGTGGTGGTGCCCGGGGATAGTGGCTTTGGCAGGGTGACACTGAAGATTTTTGGCGGCCAGATCAGCGTGGTTAACCTGATCGCGGCGGTGATCTTTGGCTTGGCACACGTACGCTTCACTCTATTCCCGTTTTCAGCTGAATATGTTTTAGGGCAGGTGATTTTTTCTGTGTTTATTGGTTTGTTTTATGGGGTGTGTTACGAGCGCTCCGGCAGCATGATCTACCCGATGATCATGCACAGCATCGTCAATGTGGGCACAACAGGTGCCACATTGATCGCCAGCTTAATACTGGGTTAAGTGATCCCAGATTGTGGGTTGGAGGAGAGACGGGAGACCGGGGACGGAGGACGGGCGGTTGTAGGTGGGTTGGCGGATTGTTGGTTGAAGACAATCGTCCTGCAGTCCAAATTGTTGAAATTTCCCCGCCAACCCACCCTACAGATGTCAACCCACCATAAAGAATCCCCAATCAAATAATTTCTCACTTTGGACGATGATATTCCGCCTATTAAGCCAGTTTCGTACTGTACCAACTCGCTGGTGGGTTGGTATGGGGACATCCTTGACGTCAATGGTGTTTTATCACTTCACGTCAAAGAACGCGAAACCTTCTTCGCCAACCCATCCTACAAAGATATTGTCGCGTAGGGTGGGTTGGTGGAGTACCTCACAAATACATCACCGTTCTGTTCCAAGGCTGCCTTGAATAAATACGGATTTCATACCAACCCACCAATAAAATTCATTTAACCGATGGTGTGATCCACATCAAACCTATTCGGTCTGATGGTGGGTTGGTGGAGTACCTCATAAATACATCATCGTTCTGTTCCAAGGCTGCCTTGAATAAATACGGATTTTATACCAACCCACCAATATTATTCATTTAACCAATGGTGTGATCCACATCAAACCGAAACGGTCTGATGGTGGGTTGTTCTGTGATCCTGCTTGATGTCAATGGTGTTTTATCATTTCATGTCAAAAAACGCGAAACCTTCTTTGCCAACCCACCCTACAAAAAACATTGATGATTGGACTCATTCACCAAAATTGGTCATCTGTTCAAATAAAACCAATCCATCTCCCCAATCGGGATCGTAGACTCCCTGTTTTACATAACTATGAAAGCTTGACCAAGCCCATTCACCAACACACCTTACATAACCATGCTTGACCGGATTGAAATGAATGTAATCAAAATGATTTGTAAAATCTTGTTCATCACGGATAGTGTGTTCCCAAAAACGTCGTTGCCATATGGTTGCCTCCTTTTGTCGGATACGGGAGGAATTTCGCGGTGTAGTTTCTTTCATTGAGTTTAGGTAATATCTTGTGAAAAGTCGTTTTATCTCTCGAATCCTGATTGAATAATTTGAATCATTCTCCGGAAGGGTAATCAACATGTGAACATGATCTGGCAGGACACATACAGCGTTTGTGGTAAAGGGTAAGCGCTTTGCAACCTTCTTCCAAACATAGCGTAGTAATTGCGGTGCTGTTGGTTCATTAAGAATAGTTGCACGGTTGAAAGTAACCAGGGTTATAAAGACCGTACTTCCTTTTATTCGTACACGACGGTATTCAGGCATAAGTTGATTTTACATCTTTATTGCCTAAGATTAATAAGATTTTCTCAAAATTAATTAATACCTGCAGGGTGGGTTGGCGAGATACCTCACAAATACATCACCGTTCTGTTCCAAGGCTGCCTTGAACAGATACGAATTTCATACCAACCCACCAATATTATTTATTTAACCAATGGTGTGATCCACATCAAACCGAAACGGTCTGATGGTGGGTTGGTATGTGAGCTTGCTTGATGTCGATGGTGCCTGATTATTTCACATCAAAGGACGCGCAAGGTTCTTCGCCAACCCACCATAAAGAATCCCCGATCAAATGATTTCTCACTTTGGACGATGATACTCCGCCTATTAAACCAGTTTCGTACTGTACCACCTCGCTGGTGGGTTGGTATGGGGATATCCTTGACGTCAATGGTGTTTTATCATTTCACGTCAATAAACGCGAAACCTTCTTCGCCAACCCACCCTACAGATGTCAACCCACCATAAAGAATCCCCGATCAAATGATTTCTCACTTTGGACGATGATACTCCGCCTATTAAGCCAGTTTCGCACTGTTCCAACTCGCTGGTGGGTTGGTATGGAGATATCCTTGACGTCAATGGTGTTTTATCATTTCACGTCAATAAACGCGAAACCTTCTTCGCCAACCCACCCTACAGATGT
>SLKG01000095.1 GCA_007134735.1 Kiritimatiellia bacterium | reverse complement strand
GATGATTGCCGGCGTCCAGAACCGCACCAGCGAGTACATGGACACGAAAAACCTGACGGATCGTCTGCGAACCCTGCTGTTCCAGACCGGCCAGGTGCAGTTTGTGAACGAGGCACGCCGGGAGGATCTCCTGCGCGAGCAGGGATACCAGGCCGCCCACGCCACGCCGGAAACACAGGCGCTGGTCGGGCGCCAGCTCGGAGCCAAGTACATGATTTCCGGTTCGCTCACCGAAATGCGGGATCGTACCCCGCGACAGGTCCGGGTCTCCAAGACCGTCCGTAATTACTATAAGTTGACGCTTGAGATTACCGACCTGGAAACCGGGCTCCTGGCGTATACGACGGAGCGGGAATTTGCACGAGAAGCCCGGCAACCTCTAATCGGGTGGTAACATGTCTTTCGCAAGGTCGAGCACGGGAACCCGGCTCGGCGTGGGAGGCGCGCTCCTCCTGTACGGCCTCCTCGCCGGAGGATGCGCCACACACACGCTGAATTCGGCCCGCCATAATTTCTATGCGGGCCGGCTCGACCAGGCGGAGGATACGCTCTCCTCCGCACGCATTCCAAACCGGGACCGCGTTCTCTTTCTGATGGAACGCGGAATGGTCCGGCAAATGCGGGGGGAATATGCGGACAGCTCCCAGGATTTCATCGAAGCCCATGACATTCTCCGGGAACTCGAAACGTACAGCCTGAGCCGCGGGACCGGCAGTCTTGTGATCAACGACACCATCCGGAACTTTGTGGGATATCCCTACGAACGCACGCTCCTGCACGCGTACACGGCAAAGAATCACATGGCGGAGGGCCGCTGGAACGACGCGGGCGTGGAAGCCCGCCGGATTATCTATTCGCTCTCAGAGGACACCCGAAGAAAACATCCCGACGAACCCTACTCGCGATACGTATCGGCCCTGATCCTGGAGTTGACCGATGATGCATCCAACGCGGAAATGCAATACCGGCTGGTGGATGAACAGTTGGCCTCCGTCCAAGTGGATCCGCGGACGGGCCGCTTAAAAGAAGCGCCGCCCGAAATACATAATGAGACGGACCATGACCGGAACAACCGCTCAATCCGGGAGGATAATCCTTCGCATCCGGTGGAATACTGGGGCCATGAATTGGTCGTTTTCATCCAACTCGGCCGGTCCGCACGACCGCTTCAACGCGACAGAAACAGCACCCCGCTGTACGCGGAGATACACATCGACGGGGAAGTGCTCGGAAGAAGTCACACCTTGTCCGATACCACCGCGCTGACGCGGCAATCCGAAGAAGCGCGAGCGGCCATACAGGCCGCCAAGGAGGTGGGGCGCTTCGTGATCAAGGAAACGATCGCCATTGCCGTGGAATCGCAGCATGACCATGTCGCCGGGGATCTAACCCGCCTCGTTCTGTTCGGACTGCTGGAACGACCGGATAACCGGCGCTGGGAGACCCTGCCGCGCTGGTTGCAGGTGGCCCGGGTTCCTGCCCCGGAAACCGTGGACTCCTATGACCTGGTCCTGAAGAACAGCCGCGGCGAGACCGTACGCACCATTACGGTACACCAGCCCATCAACCGGTATCGCAACACGCACATTTCTTTTTTCCGCGACCAACCCCTGTCCACAATAACGCAAACGCCGGATAGCGGCCGAAAATAACGCCGTCGCCCCTTCACAACCGCTCCCCGCCAAACAAAATTCATAACCGATGTTGCTTGTCGCCGGAGTCCGTTTGGATTACGTTTGTCGACACTGTCCTTGCGGTGACTTCGGGGTTTGCAGGCCCGTTTCCGGCTTCCGGGGCTACACCCCTACCCGCTTCAACGCGATCCGCAAAAGGACGGGGCTGGAAGCCAAACGCAAGGAGAAACAGTATGGCCAACGATTATTTGAATGCCGCACGCGGCGTTGAAAAAGATCTCACTCAATTTCTGCGCGACATCATCGCGATTCCCTCCCTGAGCGGCGAAGAAGGCCCGGTGGTGGAACGCATCAAAAAGGAAATGCAGAAACTCGGTTATGACGAGGTTACGGTCGATCCGATGGGCAATCTAATTGGACGCATCGGAAACGGTCCGGCCATCATCGCCATCGACGGGCACGTGGATATCGTCGACGTAGGGGAACGCGCCCACTGGAACACTCCCCCGTTTGACCCGGTGCTGCGGGACGGAGTCATTTACGGGCGAGGCGCATCGGACATGAAAGGGGGCGTGGCGTCGGCGGTTTATGCGGGCGCCCTGCTCAAGCAACAGGGCTTTCCCGAAGGGGCTACCCTGTATGTAACCGCCACGGTGCAGGAGGAAGACTGCGACGGTCTCTGCTGGCAATATATATACAAGGAAGACAAAATCCGTCCTGATGTCGTGGTAATCACCGAACCCACCAGTCTCCGGATCTATCGCGGTCATCGCGGCCGCATGGAGATGGAAATCACTACGCAAGGCGTGTCGTGTCACGGCTCGGCGCCCGAACGCGGGGTCAATGCGGTCTACCGAATGGCTCCCATCATTCAAGACATCGAAAAACTCAACGAACGTCTTCCGCCGCGGGAACCGCTCGGTAAAGGCACCATTACGATCAGCCAAATTCGATCGCAGTCACCGAGTTTGTGCGCGGTGGCCGATGGATGCACCATACACCTTGATCGACGGCTGACGATGCGCGAAACAGAGGAAACATCCGTCAAGGAACTTTCCGAACTTCCCTCGGTGCAATCATCCGAGGCAACGGTCAAGGTCCTGGAATACATGGTGCCCAGCTACACGGGGTTGATCTATCCTACGAAGAAATACTATCCCACGTGGGAAATGCCGGAAAGCGAACCGGCCATCCGGAGGGCACAGGCGGCCTACACGGCTACATTTCAGGAAAAACCGACCATGGGTCACTGGACGTTCAGTACCAACGGTGTCGCCACGGCGGGTATGTTTAATATCCCCACAGTCGGTTTCGGCCCGGGCCACGAGCATTTTGCCCATGCCGCAAATGAACAGGTCGAGGTCGAACACCTGGTGAGGGCAACCGCTTTCTACGCCTCCTTCGTGAAGGAATACGTGAAACCGTAAGGGAAGCGGAACCGCTCCGCCAACAGAAGCGCGGGCGAGACGTATCTCAATCGGCACGGCGGGCGAAGACCGCCCCGCCCTATGGGTTCACCACATTCACGGGCTTTCCCGCCAGAAAGGCCCGAATGTTTTCCGCCGTAATGTGCATCAATCGTTTGCGGGCCGCCACGGTTCCCCATGCCATGTGGGGTGTAATCACGATATTCTTCGCCTTGAGCAGGGGATTGGTGTCCTGGATCGGCTCCTTTGAAACCACGTCCACGGCCGCGCCGGCAATCACGTCGTTGTTCAGGGCATCGGCCAGATCCTGCTCGTTCACCAGCGGTCCGCGCGCCGTATTGATGAAATAACCCGTGGGCTTCATCTTCGACAGCAGTTCCCGGTTCACAAACCCAACGTTGTCAGCCGTCTGCGGACAGTGCAAGCTCACCACATCCGATTCGGCAAATAAATCCGGGATGTCGCGCCAGGCGAAGGGTTCATATCCCGGATCCTTTCCCTGTTGCACATCCGCCGCCAGCACCTTCATGCCGAAGGCGTGCGCCAACTCGCCCACGCGGCGTCCGATTCGGCCGAACCCCACGATGCCCATGGTCAGGCCCGCCAGCTCGATCAATGGATAATCCCAAAAACAAAAATCGCCCCGCTTTTCCCACTCCCCCGCCTTGACCAAATCACTATGGTGGGCTACGTGATGACCGTGATTCAACAACAGGGCAAACGCATACTGGGCCACCGTATCCGTCCCGTACACAGGCACGTTGGAAACGGGAATGTTTTGTTCCCGTGCGGCATCGACATCCACGACGTTGTAGCCGGTGGCCAACACCGAAATGTATTTCAGGTCCGGCAATTGCTTCAATAGGGCTCCGTCCAACGGCGTCTTGTTGGTTAACAGGATATCCGCCCCTTGCGCCCGATCGAGAATCTGTTCGGCCGGAGTGCGTTCATATACCTTGAGTTCCCCCTGTTCAGCCACCTCGTCCCAAGGGTTGTCACCCGGATTCAACGTGTATCCGTCCAACACAACAATCTTCATCTTGCGCTCCTTTCTGATATCAGCGGACGTACATCAACCGCCATCGGCCGATACCGCCATAATATAGGACAGAACCGGCTTTCGACAACCCTTAACGCCTTTACATGGAGTCAGGGAAACAGGATAGTATACCCTATACTTGAAAGTATGGAAACCTATCCGGTATCCGCTCTTCACATGCGGGATCCATTTGCCGGACGTGGAAGGGATTGGCATGAAGCAGGCGGCTGCATATTGCGTATGGGGGTCAGGGCTGATCCTGATGGCACTGCAATACTCCTGCACAGTACCCGGAACGCGGGAGGACCGGAGAGACCTCGTTCACCAAGATGCCGAATTGCGGACATTGATACGTCCTATCCCCCTCCCCGAAAGCCCATCGCTGCTGGAACATGTGTATACACATCCGCCGAGGTCGATACGGCAAGCCTTCTCGTGGAGCCGGGGAGGAAATGAGTGGCGCCTTGTCATCCGGGACAGGAACGCGGAATACGCCGGTTTTACCTGGCGCCGGCCTTACGACCTGTCGCAATACCCCGGCCATATGTCGCTGTACATGGAAATCGAACCTCCCGATGCCGCCCTGTCGCTGGCCGTCGGGCTGATCAGCGGGCAAGAGGATGACACCCGTGTCATCTCGATCATTCCCCTGACCCCCTATCGCATATCGACCCGGCCACGGTCCATCATTGCCGTACCGCTGACGGAATTCGAGAACGGATCCGCGGGGCCGGGAAGCGGCCTCATTCCCGCAGGGGCTTTGGATTGGCAACGTATCACCGAAATTCGCCTTATCCGCCTGGACCCCGGAACGGTCCCGGACCCGGAGATTATTGTTCACCGAATCCGTTTTGCACCGGATACCTGGATCCGAGTGCCATGAGTGCGGCGACTATCACGTTGTTCCTGATCGGCTTCCTATGCCTGCTGGAATCCGTCTACGCCCTTGCCGTGCCGGAAAGATACCGCCGACTTGCGGCCCGCTTGGTGGAGTCCATGGACCCGGACGAAAGATACATCGGCATGGGGTTTGCCGCCGTGACTCTTCTGGTGTGGCTTATAGCGGCTACCGGCGGGACCTGGACCCATCGCACTCTCTGGGCGGTGGGCGTATTGCTTATGATAATTACCTTGTTCGCTTTCCGTCCCGATGGAATCAGGCGGCTCCTGGAAGGGCTACTGCTCAAACGATCCGCCACCGGCATCCGTTTGCTTTACCTGGTGGAATTCACACTGGCCGTCGGTTTCATCATGCTGGCCGTGGGCGGTCTGTGATCAATCCGGAAAGTAATCGCCCAGCGTACCCCCGTGCGAAGCCGGGCCGGGCATGCGCTTTATCCGTTTGCGCAACCGGTCGGCACCGGCCCGCGACCACGAAAGGAATTCCCCGCAGGACATGCACTGCGCGCCGGCCGCCATGACCGTTACGCGCTCAAGGCGGTCGGATGTCACGACCAGGATACACTCCGGATGCGCCGCTTCCTGCACCATGCGCTCAATATGGGAATCCGCGGTCATATGGCCCGGGGAATAGACCACTTCGAGACCGGGCCGCTCATTCCCCGACTCGGCTTGACCGCTGCGCCCGTCGAATACCACGGTCACACGCCCGGCCAACGTGCCGATCAACGATTCGACATGCCGGAGCGCCGCTTCACGGGCGAGGAAGAGGTCGCGGGATAACAGGGTCCTGAATTCATCATCCCGATGAAGCAGGCTGTACCCGTCTATGATCAACCAATCGATATGCATTGGGGGCTCATTGATGCCGGGAGCCGCTCCGAATCCACGCAACCGCCCCGCATCAGCGGGGTGTTAAATCAACCCTGTGGATGGAATCCCCCACCCCGCAGGGGCGAAGCGGTGGCGACTCGACTCATTTCTCAGCCGCGGGCCGGCCCGGTGGATTCACGTTTCACCAGCGATACCGGCAATACTTCCCGGCATTCCGTGATTTCGCCCTTGAATAAGGCAAATAACTGAGAACACGCCAGGCGGCCTACGGTCAACAGATCGTGATCAATCGTGGTAATGGCGGGTGTGAAGAAAGGCGAAGACGGAACATTGTCCGCCCCCATGACCGAAATGTCGTTCGGTACATGCATGCCCCGGCTCTGAATGTAGCGGATGGCGCCCATGGCCATTCGATCATTTCCGGCCATGATGGCCGTCACGTCCGGATGCTGATCCAGCAGTTTCCGGGCGGCGTTATAGCCTCCTTCCTGGTCCCACATGTCCCCGCCGCCGATCTGCACCAGATCCTTTTCGTTGATGCCGTTTTTCCGGCCATTATCCAGGAACGCGTCCCGGAAATCCCGGCCGGTATACGTGTTGAGACCCGTAATCAAGCCGATTTTCCGGTGCCCCAGCGATAATAGATGCTCGCACGCCAGTCTTGCGGATTCCTCATAATTTACGGTGATGTAATTCAGACTGCGTCCCGGGAAATAATGATTAACGAGAAGAAACGGATACGGCTCGTGTTCGAATTCACAGAGGTATTCATGCTCAATAGACGACCCGATAAACAATAAACCGTCCGCACGCCGCGATTTCAGCAGGTTCAGATACTCCTTATTGTCCACGTAATTGCCGTTGGCGATATCGAGCATGATTTTATACCCGTCTTCCGCAGCGCGCTCATAGATACCACTGACAATTTCACCAAAATAGATGTCGGCAAACACATGATGGAGCGCGGGAACCGCCACGGCAAAAATTCGGCTGGACCGGGATGCCAATCCTCGTGCCTGGTAATTAGGCTGATACCCATGCTTGCGGACGCATTCCAGCACCTTCTGACGAGTACTTTCACTGATCCGGGGATTATTGTTGAGCACCAGGGAAACCGTGCTCAAGGACACTCCGCAATCCCGGGCAATATCTTTGATGGTAATTCGTTTTTTCTGCATCTCGCGCCCCTGAATTTTAGTAAACAAGTCAAGTAAAGCATGCACCATGGATAAAGGTTTGGTAAAGCCTTTTCATGCTTTATTTCCGAACAGGCACCTGCCCCAAACCGGTACCTGTCCCCGACATCCTTTCAACGGAACCCTCGTTATCATTTAAACCAATAAGTGCACATATTACATTTTATAGTTGACAACTCGTCATAGATTTGTTTTTGTGCAGATACTTGAGGTGCTTGTGCCTGACTCCGATATGGAGTTTCCGTACGAAGAGGTTGCAGATGGTACTCGGGGCTTGCCGCGAGGACCAATTACCCCTCATTGCTTTCCTATTTTTAGACCGGGTTGTAACTTCTTTCCGGTTTTCTTTCGCCCTTTCACTTCTGCCTGCCTTTCATCTCACACCCGAAGGAGCAGACCATGAAAAACACGCATCCCATCCTGACCCTGGTTGGATTTTTTATTCTGTCGTGGGCATGGGTTCTACCCTCATACGCCGGGCCTTCCCTTCCCATCACCAAACCGCCGGTGCACAATCCCACGATCCTGACCGGCCCGCCCGTTGATCCGCCCGCCCTACAAGGCCAATGGTTCAAACCCCCCGTAAACGGCGAGGTGCCGGAAGTGCGCACGCACGAGTTCTACGACGATCCGGATGGCGGCTTCATGGGCACCGCGGCCATCACCGGCTACGTCAACTCGATTACGTATGAGCCCCCTCCGGGCTCGAACATCGTTGCGTTCAGCATCCTTGCCACGATCTGGAACGACACGGCGGAGGATAGTCAGTGGTCGGATGGAGACAACAGCCACGGCGAATCGCTGCAGTATCCTTTGGCCGAACGCCCATACGTCGGCACGATGCTGGACGTCAAACTCACGGCAGAATTCGCCATCGTGGATCCGAACCATCTACCGGCCGTGTGGCTGGATCCGTACATAAATCGTCAGCCGTACATTGTAGCGTTGGATGTTGACCAGGCCGCGTGGTATTGCTGGGCGCCCGGACAACCGGGCGAGTTGCAGCCCGGCGATTACTATGTCCCCACCTGGGATTTTGGCGATATTCCCGTGGGCGGATCGGCCACGCGCCAATTGGACTTCTGGATCCCTCCTCCGGGGCTGGATTCCACAGACTGGCGCTACAACGTCATTGAAACTTCGTACGCCGACCAGAGCGACATCCTGCTCAACCGCAGCACCTCGCTCAAGATCAGCACGTGGATTGACGAGGTGTACTTTGATCCCCCGGACCCGGAGATGCCGTTCCGTCATAGCAACGTCTCGGTCTTCCACAATGTCGAGGATGAAGACCCGCCCGAACCTGAACCGGAAGACGCGAAGTGGGTTCAGCCGCCCGATCTTTCGCCGTGGGGGTTTGATGTGGAGACCCGGGCTATGACGGAAGAACCCGATCTCCCCATCCTGTTAGCCGACGATTTCCTTTGCACGACGAATTCAACGATCACCAACATCGTGATCTGGGCTTCGTGGCACGACGATTTCCTGCCCGAAGGCCCCGATGGGCCCGACGCGGGCCTGGTCGAGTTCACGTTAAGCTTCCACGCCGATATTCCGGCCGGCGCGGTGGAAGAGTGGAGCATGCCCGGCGAGACGTTGTGGATGGAAACGTTCCCGCCGGGATCGTTTATCGTGGACATCGAGGCTGAGGGCCTTGAGGAGGGCTGGTACGATCCATCCACGGGTGTCTACCAACCGAATGCCGACACCATCTGCTGGCGCTACACGTTCCCGGTGGATATCAGCCGGGCCTTTGTCCAGACCGGAGCAGTTGAGAATCCCGTGGTGTACTGGCTGGACGTGCAGGCCCAACCGCTGGGTGAAATGGGCACGGAACCCCGTTTTGGATGGAAGACGACCGATAATCAATGGAATGACGCCGCAACGTGGGTGCATGCCGTGGAGCCGTACAACGGGCAGGACTGGTTGCCCATGTATTATCCCCCCGGACACGAGTTGCATAATCCCGATGAACCCGTTCCATTCGACCTGGCCTTCATGCTGTTCTGGGGACCTCTGCCGGAAGAAGAACCCGAACCCTACATGGATTTCGGCGACGCGCCGGATCCCCCCTATCCGACGCTACTGGTCAACGACGGCGCGCGGCACATCGTGGATACCAACGTGTATATGGGCCTGCTGATCGATGCCGAGCTTGACGGCCTGCCGCATCCGAACGCACTGGGCGACGATCTCCACAACCTGCCCGACGAGGATGGGGTCGTCTTTGTGACGCCGCTGATTCCCGGGCAGACCGCATACGTGGATGTGACCGTTTCCGTGGACGGCTATCTTTCCGCATGGATTGACTTCAATGCCAACGGCAGTTGGGCCGATGCGGGGGATCAGTTGTTTTTTGCGCATCACGTAACATCCGGCGTCAATCACCTCTCATTCCATGTGCCGGCTACGGCGCAACCGGGCAACACGTTTGCCCGGTTCCGATTCACGACCTTTTCGTTTGTCCTTAACTATTACGGATTGGCCGAAGACGGCGAGGTGGAAGATTACGAGGTGATCATCCGGGATGAAGACAAATTGGAAATGGATTTCGGCGATGCGCCGGATCCATTCTATCCGACCCTTCTCGCCAACAACGGCGCCCGGCATGTGATTGTTCCGGGTGTCTACATGGGCGCCGGCGTGGATGCCGAACCCGACGGCCAACCCAATGCCGATGCCACCGGAGATGATCTGGACGTGGCGTATCCCAATCCCGGCAACATTCCCTATCCGCCCGGTGACGAAGACGGCGTGGATTTTCTAACCCCGCTGGTGGCCGGCATGACGGCCACGGTCCAGGTGACGGTGTCCACGTCCGGCTACCTGTACGCCTGGATTGATTTTGACGCGGACGGGTCGTGGGCGGAGTCGCACGATCAAATATTCTACGGTGCACACTTGATGGGAGCCGGTGTACATCAACTCCCCGTGCCCGTACCGGCCACGGCAACCATCGGCGACACGTTTGCCCGGTTCCGGTTCACGACTTTTGATACGACCTTGACCTACGATGGCCTGGCGCTGGACGGCGAGGTGGAGGATTACAAAGTGACCATCCACGGGTTGGATTTCGGCGACGCATGGGACGGGGGCGGGGTCACGCCGGGGTACCCCACGCTGCTGGCCCAGGACGGCGCGCGGCACGTGGTCGTGCCCGGCGTCTATCTGGGTTCCGGCGTTGACACCGAACCCGATGGACAGCCGTCAGCCAACGCCGACGGAGATGACACCAATCTGTTCTTCCCAGGCATTCCCTATCCGCCCGG
>SLKG01000036.1 GCA_007134735.1 Kiritimatiellia bacterium | reverse complement strand
TCCCGCGTTTCGCCCCCGAGAAATGTCCGCCCGATCAGAAGTACACGATTATTCTACGCAATGCGGTTCCGGTCGGTGTGTTTTCCTATCATGCGGAGGGGCATGACGGAATCATTGACCTGGATTACATCATACCGGAATACCGTGACCTGAAAAACACCCGGTTGTTGATACGCGACGGCTTGTCGGATGCGTTCGAAAAACAGAATATCCGCCGGCTCACGGTCGTTTCGTCCATTCCCGGGTACGTCGCGTACATCACATCGATCGGCTTCGAGAAGGATCCCGACCGGGACCAGACCTACCATCTGCCCCTGCCGTTGACCGATGCCCGGATGGGATAGCGGTTTCCGGGATTACCATCCCCACCAATCATCGCGCCGGGGTTCCTTTTCTTCCTTCCGCCCGCCCCGGATCACATCCAGGAACGTGGGCTGAACCGGATAGGTACGCGTGATAATGCGATCCGGCCGTTCGTCGCGCGTGGTGATGATCACGGCTCGATCGTCAATACGATAGGTCAACCCGGCCATCTCGGTAATATATCGGATCGTTTCCAGCAGGCTGACTCGCCGCAAGCTTAACGTGATGCGAGGAACCGGATGATCGCCCGGCACCATGTTCACGATGTTGATGCCCTCCCTTTCGGGATCATACCGTTCGGCCAGATCCTGCAGGGATTCCACCACCTCATCGAATCCGGCATCCCGGAACTGCACCCGCATCAGAACGGTGTTCTCGGCCTTTCGCCGCACCTCGCTCCCGCGGGCACACGGCATGTCCGCCATCCAGAAGAGGACGGCCGCCATGCTTACCGTAACCACTGTGTGCATCGTCGGTGCCATATGCATCACCCTCTCTGACAAACAATCGCCTCCCAATTTGATGATGTCAAATGCGTCCCGCCGCGTTATATTGATCCCGAAAGTGAATCCGATGATGCATCTTGATCAGGGAGCCTGAAAACCGGCATGCGATCAATAATCAAGCAATGGACATCCATCGCATGGCTCACCGTCCTGGAGGCCATCCGTCAACCGGTGGTCATATTGCTGTTTGCATCGGCGGTGATCTTTATCGGGCTGATGCCGCTCGTAATCACGCAAACCCTGGGGGAATCCGCCAAGCTTGTCCGGGACAGCGCGATCGCGTTCTACTTCCTCTGCGGCCTGGTTCTCGGCTCATACGTGGCATGCATATCGATTACACACGAAATACAGCGGGGAACCGTCCATGCCGTGTTGAGCAAACCGGTGCCCCGTGCGGTATTCTTTCTGGCCAAGTTCTGCGGAGTCGCCCTCATCATGCTTTTGTATTCCCTGGGGACGACGCTGGCGATCCTCATGAGTGAGCGAACGGCGCATATCCCCTTCCATGTGGACTGGTGGTCGGCCGGCCCGTTGTTGGCCGCCCCCGTCGTAGCGTTCATCCTGGCGGGACTGATTAATTACTTTGGCCGGCGGCCGTTCGCCTCGTGCGCATGTGCCGGTATGGTGACGGGTATCGTACTGGTTTTTCTGGCGGTTGGATTCCTGGATCCTCTCGGCCGGCCGGCGCCCTTCGGCGCCTGGTATTCCTGGAACCTGCCCGCGGCCTGTATATTGATCGCCCTGGCCATTCTGATCCTGGCCGCATGGGCCGTCATCCTGGCGCCGCGGTTCAAACCCATGCCGACCGCCTCCATTTGCGGCACGGTATTTTTACTGGGATTGATCTCCGACCATCTCTTCGGACGTCACGCGGATACGCATATCCTAGCGGCCTTCTTCCATACGCTTATTCCAAACTGGCAGCACTTCTGGGTCGCCGATGCGTTGACGGACGGGGGGATCATACCCTTTCATTACGTCATATCGGTTTCGCAGTACGCCCTGCTCTACCTGGCGGGATTGCTCCTGGCCGGCCTGCTCATCTTTCGCCATTCGGAAATCAAGTCATGATCGGAAAATACGATGTTCGAAACCAATGAATCCATGATCCAGGCCGAAAATCTGACCAAGGTCTTTCGGGATTTCTGGCGGCGTCCCATTATTCGGGCGGTGGACCGCATTTCTTTCACCGTGAACCGAGGCGAGGTCTTTGGCCTGCTGGGGCCGAACGGATCCGGCAAAAGCACCACAATCAAGATGATCCTGGGACTGCTGTATCCCACGGACGGGACGTTGGACGTACTCGGCCGCTCCCCGCGGGACGTAAAGGCCAAGGCCCGCATCGGTTATCTGCCCGAGGAATCATATCTCTACCCCTACCTCTCCCCGGAGGAAACCCTGCATTTCTTTGCCCGACTATTCGACCTTGACCGTGCCGAACGCCGCTCGCGTGTCGATCAATTGCTGGACATGACCGGTCTTCGCCATGCGCGCAACCGCCTGGTCGGTGAATTCTCCAAGGGCATGGCGCGCCGCGTCGGCATCGCCCAGGCTCTGATCAATGACCCGGACCTGGTTGTGCTGGATGAACCCACATCGGGCCTGGATCCGCTGGGATGCCGCCAAATCAAGGACCTGATTTTGACGCTGGCCTCGCGCGGTAAAAGTGTCCTGCTTTCCTCTCACCTGCTCGCCGACGTGGAGGACGTATGCGACCGCATCGCCATTCTCTATAACGGGCGGATTCATGCCGCCGGCCCCATGAACGAACTGCTCGAGGAACGACACCGCCATCGCATCAATCTGCCCGAACAATTGCCTCCGGAACAGTTGAATCACGTGTTGCAATGCATGCGCGACATCATCGGCGCCGAACCGGACCTGGAACATCCGCGCCGGAATCTCGAGCAATTTTTCCTGGAAATCGTTGAAAAGGCCCGTTCGCAGGCCGTTGAACAAACGGGGGCCGCACCGGTTCGCAATATCGCGGAGTATCTTTCCGCCCGGTCCGCCGCCGAGTCAAAGCAGGACGACACCGGCACTCCGCCGCCGGAAATCCCATGATGTTGGAACATGACAGTGGAAGATGTGCGCGCGCTTTTTTCTTCCGTATAACAGAATGACCCATGAACAGTCTTTTCGCCATCGCCGCCATAACCATTCGAAATACGATCCGTTCCCGTGTCGTGCTGTGTCTTCTCTGTCTGCTGGTGCTTTTTGTTTTCGGATTGCCGCTGACGATTCGGGGTGACGGCACACTGGAAGGCCTGGTGTCCATTCACCTTCGATACACGCTGGGTTTTTCCGTTTTCCTTCTATCGATGGTCACAGTCTGGGCGGGGTGCGCGGCCATTTCGACGGAAATACGAAACGGCCAGATGCATCTGTTAACCACCAAACCCGTGCGCCGAAGCCAGATCTGGCTGGGCAAATGGATGGGCCTCACGGCACTCAACGCTTTTCTATTGGCGTTCACTGCCGTATGCGCCTACGGGATGCTGGCATGGACCACCCGGCCGGCTGTCTTCACGGATGCAGAACGCCGGACACTGCGCGAGGACATCCTGGTTGCGCACCGGTATCTCTCCCCCGTGGATGCGGACCTTCGTGACACGGCGCGCCGCCAATTCGACCTTCTGGCCGAACGCGACGCCCTGCCCGAAGATCTGACCCGGGTCGAGATCCTCCGCGCACTGGAAAATCAAATCCGCCGCCAGGCTTATTCCATTCCCAAGGGAGAAGCGCGCCGTTGGGTTTTTCGGGTAACGCATCCGCCTCCGGAGGACCGTGACCTGTATCTGCAATACCGCTATTCGTCGTCCCGACTGGATCTTCGGCCGGTGCCCGGACGATGGCGCATCGCGCCTTTGGACGGTCCCGGAATTCTAGTCGAACACACCGAAACGCCCCCTCGTACCACCGCCACGATAGCGGTGCCCGCAGACCTGGTTGACGCGAACGGGTACCTGCTGGTCGAGTTTACGAATACAAGTCCATCCCCGGTCACGGTGATTTTCGAACCGGACCGCGGCTTGCATCTCCTGGTGTATGAGAGCTCTTTCGAAATGAATCTGGTCCGGTGCCTGCTGACCCTCCTGACACAACTGGCGTTCCTTTCGGCCGTAGGCATCACGGCGGGCGCGTTCTTCTCGTTTCCCGTTGCGGCCCTGGCTTCCCTATACGTCGTCATGCTGCTCCATGCCGGCCGCATCGTGGCCGGGATGGCTGAGCGCGAAAGCATCCTGGCGCTCAACGAGGCCGCCGGACCCGCATGGATTTTCGTGGACCGTGCCCTGCTTCTCTTTTATCGAGGGCTGTATCGAATCCTACACCCCCTGGAAATGATGGACCCGCTGGAATTCCTGACCCGGGGCCGCCTGATTCCGTGGCCGGACATCGGGGAAGCGGTGATTATCCGTATTCTCCTGTACGGGGGAATGATCGCATTACTCGGCGCATGGCATTTGCGGCGCCGGGAACTCGGGTTACCCGATGATTGATATGGGCGTTATGAAGAACCGGATATCCATAGGACTGTTACTCGCCGCGGTCATGGCATTTTGGGGCGCAGGGAGGTCACACGACGAACTGCGCCGACTTCGGGGGGCATACCGCATCGATCTGGGTGAACCCCTCGAAAACGTACCGCCCCTGGTGGCTTTCAGCACCGTGGCGCTGGGCGGGTTCAGTGGAATCATAGCAAACTATCTATGGTACCGATCCGCACGCATGCAACGCGAAGGCCGTTTTTTCGAAGTGGCCCAGCTTGCGGACTGGATTACCAAACTGGAACCCCGCTTCATCGAAGCCTGGGTTTATCAGGCGTGGAACATGTCGTACAACATCAGCGTCATATTCCAAAACCCCGAGGAACGCTGGCGCTGGGTCCGGCACGGCATGCATCTCCTCCGTAATGAAGCCCTCCGGTACAACCCGGCAAATCCCATTCTCCACCGGGAACTGGCGTGGCTGTTCTTTCACAAGATCGGCGGTGATACGGATGCGGCCCATGCTTATTATAAACGCGCCTGGGCGTCCGAAATGTCCCGGTTGTTCGAGGGCGGACTCCTGGATTACGAGGCGATCGAGCATCTCCCGCCGGAACAGATCCGCCGCATGAGGGAAGAGTACCGGCTCCGGCCGGACATCATGCAGGAGATCGAGTCCGTTTTCGGCGTGATGGACTGGCGCCTGCCTCAACCGCACGCCGTCTACTGGCTGTGGCGCGGAAGACCCCACGCCAGGGATTTCGAATTACTGGCCCATGACCGCCTCATTTTTCAAAGCATGGCCGACATGTTTTATACGGGCCGTCATATCCATGTCGAACCGGAGAACCTCTTTCTCGCCGAACCCCTTTTGGAAGCCTTGCCCGGCGCCCTGACCGCCTTTGAACGGGCGGTTCAGGAACATCCGGATGTGGAATCGGTACGCATCTCGCATTCCGTGTTCCTTCATCGCGCCACGCTGGTCCTGTACCAGCATGACCAGAAGGACCGGGCCCGGGAGTTATTCCTTCAGTTGCACGAACGGTATCCCAACGAATGGACGGCGCTCGGTTTCGAGCTCTTCCTGTTTCACGAGTACCTGGTGGATCACACGGAATTGTCCGATGAAAAAGTCATGCAGGCCATCCGGCAAGCCTTTTTTGACTCCTATTTCTGGAAAGCCCTTGAGCACCCCGATCGCGCCGACGGTCACCGGAACCTGGCATTGTTATGCTGGCGATTATTCATGGAACCGCGCTTGTCCGACCCTCTCTACCGCGAACGGATGGAGCACCGGCCCTCGCTGAATGATTTGCGGCAAGAGGCCCTGCGGGACGTTCTCGCACAATTTCAAACGGAAGCCGTCAGGAGCCGCCTCAATCAAATGGATTCGACTCCCTGAACCGCCGCTATCCGCTCCTCTTCCTTTTCCAGCGGTGCCGCAAAATACGATCGTTCAGTGCATCCGGGGAATAGCGCCGCATAAACGCACCGAAATATGCCGGGACCGTTACCGGATAGCGTATCCGGGGGCGCGGGGATTCAAGGGCTTTTCGAATCTTTCGGGCCACGGCTTCCGGTGAACGCATGAACATCGCATCTCCCTCACCCTGGAGCGTTCCCCGCCGTTCCAATTCCCGCTCGTACCGGCCCCGATAAGGCGAACGGGCGTGTTCTAACATATGGCGCGCCCATTCCGCGGAGGTGGAACGGAAATTCGATTCTATGGGACCGGGCTCGATGAGAACGACGGCTATACCGGAATCATACAGCTCTACGCGCAATGCGTCACTCAACGCTTCCATGGCAAATTTGGACGCCGAATACACCCCCATGAACGGCAGGCTGATCCGGCCCAGCACGGAACTGACATTCACAATGCGACCCCAGCCCTGGTTTCGGAAAACCGGTATCAATTCGTTGGTCAATTCCTGCATTCCAAAGACATTCACTTCGAATTGATGCCGCAGGTCTTCCCGGGGAATATCTTCCACGGCGCCGGCCTGGCCGTAACCGGCGTTGTTCACCACGCCTCCCAGGCGTCCCTCGCAACGCTCCAGCGTTTCGCGAACCGCGGCCTGAACCGATGCGGGGTCGGAGAGATCGAGAGCTACCGGCGCAAATCCATCCCGCTCAAGCCGCTCCAGATCCTCCGGTTTCCGGGCCGTTGGGAGTACGCTCCATCCGTGCTCCCGTAAATATCGGGCCCCGGCCCAACCGATGCCGGTGGAACATCCCGTAAATAATACCGTACGGCTTTGAACGCTCGGATATTTCATGAGTGCAGTATAACGAACACCCGCCTATAGTCGATCCCGTGATCACCTATTCCACACAGGGCGCCCGACCCGGCCGCGCGCGAATTCTGTTCGCGGCGTTCTTTCTCCTTTACGGCGCCTCCGGTGTTCTCGTACAGGCCCGGTCCAATCCCGGGCGCGAGACGTTTGACACGCATACCGATTATTATCACACCCTGATATCGCTTCGCATTATTGATTTTGCCGACCGGCTGGATCGTTTCTTCGCGGATGACCGGATCCTGGAAGAAACGGATGAAACGCTGATTCGTATAACTCCCTCCATCAATGTAACCGAACGGCGCGGGTCCACCGTGCGCCTGTCGGTCAGCGGACGCCTCGCCCTGCCATATATGGAGGAACGGTGGCAGATATTTGTCGATCGCATCGGCGCGGGGCGCGATATCCGCGAGGAGTTCAGCGAAACGCCCGATACCACGGAAGACGACAAAAGCCTGTTTGCCGGAGTGCGGTACCTGGCCCGCGAAACCCGCCGCAGCCGGTTGGATCTGGATGGCGGCCTTCGCTGGCGAAGGGGGCCAAACCCTTTTGCTCGAATACGCGGCCGTCGCTACATTCATCTGGATCCATGGCTGATGCGCCTGACACAAACCTTCTTCTGGTTTGAGCATCGCGGTTTCGGCATGACACCGGCGGTTGATTTTGACCGCCGACTGCTTGAACACATCTTTTTCCGTTCCACTTCATCGGGTACATGGGCGGAGGACAGCCAGGGCGTTGATATTCGTCAGCAATTCTCATTCGTGCATCGCCTGTCCGAACGCAGGGCGGTCGGCTTTTCCGCGCATGCCTATGGACACACGCATCCTTCCCTCGTAATGGACGAGTACGGGCTTATATGGAGATACCGCCAGCGCATTCATCGGGATTGGCTGTTTCTGGAAATTGCGCCGGGAACCCTGTTTCCGCGGGATAGGGACTACGAACTGACACCCACGGTGACGGTCAAACTGGAAGCCTTTTTCGGCGATATACGGCAGATTGGCGCGGACAGTCCGAGCCGGCGCTGATACCATCGCGCTTGACGCGCCCCGGAAAGAGGGACGCACAATACAGCGCCGTCCCCATGAGAAGGGGTCCGCCGGCATCATGACCGGGGCGCCGTGCACTCCGGTCCGTCGTAGAGTGCGGAATTAACCTTCGTGGATACCTCGTAAACCTCCATCGCCTCCGCCGGATAGGCCGTCAGGAGCCGGGACAATGTCCGTGCTTCACACATGTCCGGATTCAACCATAACGCCTCGTCTTCCGGATGCAGAATGACGGGCATACGATGATGAATGGGCTGGACTCGTTCGTTGGCTTCGGTAGTCAGAATCGTAAAGGTGCGCAGCATTCCCCCACCGGCGTCCCGCCATATTTCCCAAAGCCCCGCCAAGGCAAACAAGATTTCCCCTTTCAAAATAAACCGGTATGGAATCTTGTGCACGGCGCTTGCGGATCGTTTCCATTCATAGAATCCGTCGGCGGGGATTATACATCGCTGACGGGCCAGCGGTTTTTGAAAGCTCGGCTTTTCGGCCGCTGTCTCCGCCCGGGCATTGATCATTCGATGTCCCTGTTTTTCGTCTTTCGCCCAGGGAGGAACCAGTCCCCAGCGCATCATACAAAGTCTGCGCGCATCCTTCTGCACCACCACGCCCACGTCCTGTCCCGGCGCAATGTTGTACCGCGGCGGCGGTTCCGCCTCGGCGCGCTCGATATCAAAGCGCTCCTTCACTTTCTCGAACGGGGCGGTCTCTGTGAAACGGCCGCACATTACTTAAACCATTCTGATACTTCCTTGATGGACAGCTCATCCAGGCGATTCGCGATCCGGACCGCCCCTTTCAAGCGATCGGCCGGATGCGTCGTTGTAACCGCCACGACGCGCATGCCCGCCGCGCGGGCCGCGTCAATGCCGACCTGGGCATCCTCGAAGACCACGCATCGGCCGGGCGCCATGCCGATTCGATCCGCCGCCGCCAGAAACACGTCGGGTTCCGGCTTGCCACGCTTGACCTCGTCGCCGGATACGATGCCCCGGAAATACGATTCTAGGCCCAATCGTTCGAGAACCAATTGGATGTTTTCGCGACTGGTGGAAGAGGCCACCGCCATCGGAATACCCGCCGCATTGAGCCGTTCCATCCAATCCAAGACCCCCGGAAGCGCCTCGATGCCCTCGGACCGGACAATCTCCCGGTAGTATTCCCCCTTCTTGCGTGTCAAACGCCGGACCTCTTCGGGATCCCGGGTCCAATCGAGAACGTCGCGGATGATCCGCTCACCGGTCATCCCGAAACCCTTCTTGAAATGATCATCGGGGAGCGTCCGGCCCTCTTCTTCGGCCAGGCGGTTCCAGCTTTCCTCGTGCGGCCGCGAGGAATCAACAATCACGCCGTCCCAGTCAAATATCGCCGCCCAACGTACAGGATCACTCATGAATACAGCCTTGCGTCAGCAATTCTCATTTTGGCACCTTCGCGATGATCGAGTCGGCCAGGAATGGCCGACGTACTGGTGTAAGACAGGCATTCTTGCCTGTCATCTTATGTGTCAAAGGCCGTAATGAGAATTGCTGCCTTGTGTTTCGTTCGGTTTTCAAACATTCTTCCAATCCTTATAAGCCATATTCCCTGTCTTACAAATGGAAATTCAATATTGGAAACCGATTACGCAGGCCTATGAACACATGGCGCTCATGCTGTTCAAGCCCTTCAATCTCGGCAATTGGTTTGTGATCGGTTTCTCCGCCTGGGTGGCCTATCTATTCGAGTCGTCCTTCCAGTTTCACTTCAATCTTCCCGGCCCCGAACTATGGACGGATGAATGGCCCTGGAAAGAGGGCTTCGAATCCGTTCTGGCCGACCACCTGTGGCTGATCATCGCGGCCACCGTGTTCGTCTCGCTCGTGGTATTTGCCCTGGCCCTGGTCTTGTTTTGGGTCAGTGCCCGATTCCGCTTCATCTTCCTGGACCACGTGGTGGGCGACCGGATGGACATCGCCAAGCCATGGCGCCGGTATGCCCGGCAGGGCAACTCGCTGTTTGTCTGGTGGGCCGTGTTCGGCCTGCTCGGGATGACGGCCGCCATCGCCCTGATCATCCCGCTGGTTATCCTGGTCATACACATGAAGGAAACCATGGGGGCTCCACAGATCCTGGGCGTAGCGGGCATCGTTATGCTGTTATTCCTGCTGATGGTCCTGTTCCAACTCGTATTGATGCTGTTGGCCCATTTCGTCGTGCCGGTCATGTACAAACACCATCTACGAACGACAGAGGCCTGGCGCCTGTTTCTTCCCTGTCTGCGCCGCCATCTCGGGCCGTTTGTACTTTTCACCCTGCTTCTGGCCGGACTGCATCTAGCGCTGGCCGCCGTCGTACTGGCCGCGACGATCTTTACCTGTTGCTGCGCGGCGATCCTCCTGGCGATCCCGTATGTTAGCGCGGTTCTGATGCTCCCGGTGACCATCTTCTTCCGGGCATTCAGCCTGTATTTTCTGCGGCAGTTTGGAGCGCCTTTTGATGTAATGGAAACAGCGCCCTAAACGAGGCCACGGTATCTGGCCGGTACAGAAGCGAGAAAATAAATATCCCTTGTTCCTTTAACTGGGAATATCCCGGCCTTGGGGATCCTGCGCAGGACGTCCCGTATCTTCGGCGAGCAGATCCCGCATGCGGGCGTCCGTAATGT